>SPCN01000041.1 GCA_004525465.1 Chrysiogenales bacterium
GGATCACGTTCTATTCTTGTGACTTTAGCGGCACAGGCATTCATCAACACCAACAACGCAAAAATTGCCAGAAACGATCGCTTCATGATTACCTCATCTGAAATAAATGTTGATACTTAAGTTGGCTGCGAATCCTCCCAGGTCCAGAAGGTCAAAATCCTCGAAGTAGCCGGAAAGGCGACCCCTCAAGTATTGATATTTGCCTTCCAGGGCCAGCGCCAGCCGCGGGTGGAAACGGAAAACCAGACCGAAACGTCCATTGAACCCGATGCTGAATGTTCTGGTTTCGGCAAAGCCTTCGCTTATGCTGTCATCTACAAAGTTGATGAAATCGCCCCATTGCTGGAAGGTCCAGGCAAACACGCCGGCGCCGACTCCAAAAAACGGGAAGACCCGGTAACGATGACCCAGGGGATACACTTTGAAATTGGCCTCTATGGGGGTCAGGCGCAGTGAGATATTCTGAACAATAGGGCTGCCGTTCTGATAAGTGTAGTCACTGTATTGACTGTAAACGGTCCGGTTGTAACTGCCGATTTCAAGGGAAAATGAGCTGTAGCGGTTGAGATATGCTTCGTATTCAACTCCATAGTAGGCGTTCATCATGTCGGATTTGCTGAAAGCAAGATTTTCCAAGTTGATTTCCCACAGATCCGAGTGCATTTGGGGAACAAACATGCCTATCTTGAAGTTCACGCTCTGGGAAAGGAGAATTCCTGATCCCAAGCCAAAAACAGCCATTATGATTAATATGCGTTTCATTTTAAACCTCCGTCAACATGAAAGCATTTCAAATGCCAATTCATAATTGCTATCAGATCGCCGAATTGTCCCATTTTCAGGACAAGAGGCGTTTGATTGTATCGGTTTTGGGTAGAGAATTGAATCGACCGATTTCCAATCCCTCCTTAAACAAGATTAAAGTGGGGACTCCCAAAACGAAGAATCTGGAAGCGATTAACGCTTCGCGGGTGATATCCACTTCATAGGCCGTGATGGCAGCAGGGTGCAATTCAGCAAGCAGCGCCGGCAAGCCCTGGGCGATCTTTTGGCAGGGGGCGCAGCCGGGAGAAGAGAAATCCAGAATAACAAAGGTTGATGAAAGCAGTTTTTGGTCCAAGTCAGCCAAGCTGATCTTTTCCATTATTTCACCGCCAGTAGAGAAGCGATCATGTCCTGGATCTGCTTGATGGAGCCGGACCCGGTTTTGATGAAAGCGACATTGCCCTGGCGGTCAATAAAAACCATGGTTGGAATGGCTGTCACACCATAGGTGTCAAAGCCAGAACCTTCGCCGGAAACGGCCACGGGGTAGGAAATTTTATTTCTGGCCAGATATTTTTTTATCAGGGTCAATTCCTCGCTGGCGCTGACCTTGTCCTTTTTTTCCAGGTCATCGCTGTATCTGCCGTACAGTCTTGTATAACCGATGATCAGCAGACCCTTGTCCTTGTTTTTTTCGTATTGTTCGAGCAAACTTGGCAGCACCTGGCGGCAGGGATTGCACCAGGGGGCCCAGAAATCGATGACAACTACCTTGCCCTTGAGTTCGCTCAATGTCAGCGGCTTTGAATGGAGCCAGGTTTCGGCCGTTAGGGGCGGTGGCGGCTTTTCCAAAAGGGAGAGTTGGCTCAGTTCATTTTGCCAGTTCAATTTCATGTCCGCTTCGTTTTCAAAAGCCAGGGCTTTTTGCAGGTAGTTTTTGGCATTTTCGGCCTGGCGTTTTTCCTTGGCCAGCATGGCCAAATTGGCGTAGATCCTGGCCGTCATATGCTTGATCTCCGCTGGCAGTTCGGGGGTTTGGATCAATTTAAGCGAATATTCTTCCCGGACCGCGGCTTCGGGATTGGAAAAAGCCAAGGCCAGGCAAATGTTGTAAAATTGCATGTCCTTTTTGATGCCGGGCTCAAGTTCCCTGAACAGGGCGACCGCCTGAGTGTGCCGGCGCCTGATCAGGTTGAGAATGACTTTCTGCAGTTTGGCTTCTGCGGCAAGATACGTTTTGCCCCCGCTCAAACGGTCGATAATCTTCTCGGCATCATCAAAACGGCCTATCTCGATCATGATCTTGCTGCGCAGCAGATCCAGATCGTCGCTGGCGGTGTTGTTTTCGTTTTTTTTAAGTAGAACTTCCAGTTCCTGTCTTTTCTCGCTCATGATGCGGTTGTATTCATTGACGAATTTGTCAGGCAAGCGGTTGCTGACGGTGTTTTTGAATTTGCTGTTCAAGCGGTCATTGAGGCGGTTGTATTTGCTTGTCGTTTCGTCATAAGCGCCTGCCATTTTTTTCGCTTGTTCCGCGGCAGATTTCCCATTGCATGCACAGAGGGCTGTCAGTAAAAAGATACCCAGCCAGATTCTTTTCCCCATCATGCCTCCTTGGATATTTTGAAAGGTTGCCTGGATTAAAAAATTCTATCATAGACCCGCCACCTTTTCAAATTAATTCCAGCGGCTATAAAAATTATAAAATCGATCCAACCTATTGAATTTTATTATTTAATTTTATATATTGCATTTTTAATAACAAAGCGAGGCAAAAATGAAAGAATACAAAATGATGAACGATTATCTGTATTACCGGGATTTGTTTTCCGACACCATGGGCATCAATTACCGCGTAGCCCCGATCCAGAATCGCAAGCCTCTTGGCCATAAGTTGCTTTGCGAGGTGAGCCCTGCCATTGCCAACAATGCCGACATGTGGAAAAGAGTTAAAATTCTCCTGGAAGGGATAAAAAAATCGAACATCCCCTTTTTGTATTCGCCGGATAAGATCATCGTCAATGAAAAGCAGAACCAGCTGGTGTATGACTACTTTAAAGGAAAAAATTTCGAACAGATCCTGGTCGACATGGAAAAGAGGGGCATGCCCTTCAATTTTGATCTGGCCATGTCGACCAGCATCGCGATCGCCGATATCATCGAAGTGGGATCCTCTATCATTGTCAGCGGCGAGAAATCTTTTCACGGGTTTCTGACTCCCGACAACATTTTGGTCCATTATGACGGCAAGATATCCTTGAAGAACTACGGTATCTTTCCATACTTGGAGAAGAATGAGCAGTTCTATTCGGATATGGAAAAGCGTTACGGTTCATGGCTGACACCGGAATTCATAAAAAAGGATAAAATTGTTTCCCAATCAGACATCTACCACCTTGGCTATCTGATGTACCGGATACTGACGGGAAAATATTTCTCCTATGCAACCGGCGAAGATTTTGACGCCAAGTTCGTCAACCTGACTTTCAAACAATACATGCCATCCACGGACAAGAGTTTTCTGACCAATGTTATCACTTTTTTCAAAAAAACCCTGAATCCAGATCCGCTGAAAAGATTCCCGTCCATCAGGGATTTCAAGGATTTTATCGCCAATTACTTTCATATCGAAGAGCTGTCTTCCATCACCTTCAACCTGGCTTATTTCATGAATTCGCTTTATGGTGAAAGCGTTGAAGAGGAAGACAAAATTCTCAAGCAGGAACTGGAATACGTGGTGCCCGAACCCAAAAAAGAACCGGCCCAAATCCAACAGGCAAAAGATGACTTGGTCAGCGGCATACTGGACGGGTTTGATGAACGCAAGAAATTGCCTGGGTGGCTCTGGCCGGTGCTGGGCGTGGTTTTGCTCGCCAGCGCCATTGGGATCTTCTTTGTTGTGAGTTCCGGAAACAAGTCAGGTGAGATCACCGCCCAGGAAAGGGTAAAGGAAGAACAGCGGCTCCAGGTTCAACAGGAGCAGTCTGACCAGATCAAGGCCATGGCCGACAAGATCCGGGAGTTGGAGTTGTCCAAAGCCAATGCCGATGAAGCTCAAAAAAAGGTCATTGAACTCGAAAAACAGCGCCTGGAAGAACAGAAGAAGAAAAAGGAAGATGAACAAACGCGGATGAAGGCTGAGGATGAAAAACGGAAACAGCAGGATGAAGCCGACCGGCTGAATAATGAAGAAGCGGACAAACAAGCACAGGATGAATTGGAAAAGAAAAAGAAAGAAGATGAAAAACTGAAGCAGCAAGAAATTGAAAAGAAGCGCATCGAGGCGGCCAGGGTCAAGGAAGGGGATCAGGTCTCTCTTAACGAAGTCACAGCCAAACCAGAGAAAATATCCGGTAACCCGCCGGCAATCAACGCTTCCCTGAAAAGCAAATACCAGGGCAAGAATTTCACCGTCCCGATCTTAATTCTTGTCGATGAAAACGGCAATGTCGCGAAAATAAGGATATTGACTGGCAATGTGCCAGCCGATATTAAATCGGAGTTGGAAGAAACTCTTTACAAATGGAAATATACGCCGGCCTTGAAGGACGGTGTCAAAGTCAAGGTCTGGCTCACCGTTTCGATCCAGTTCCGCTTTTAAAGGGATCCGGCAATAGCATAGAAGACCGGAAAAACCACCAGGCGCTCCCGGCGGCGGGCGGCGTCTATTTCCAGGCGGCTGATCTTTTTTAGGGTCAGGTCGTTCAGGCCGGCAAGTTGCTGCCAGAACCGCCACTCTCGGTCCCAGACATCCGTCTGGTAACTTTCGGGGTAATTCAAGCAGCTGGCCAGGCCAACTTCTGACCGGAATCCCGATTTTTGCAGCAGGGATTTAAGTTTCCGGCCCAGATACGGATCGCCTCCCGATTGCAGGATATGGCAGCTGAAGATATCTTTTAGAAAATCGAGCTTGGGCGGGTAATCGATCCTGCCGCCGTAATCCGGCTCGGCCAGGATCAGAAGCGTGCCTCCAGTGTCGAGTAGTTTTTTCATTTTCTTTAGAAAGATGAGCGGTAGGCGCTGCCACATCAGAACGAAGGAAAGCACGATCAGGTCGAAGCGTTGCTTTTCCTCCAGCAAGTCGTTTTCGTTTCCAATGCGGTACTTGTTTTGGGGGAATTTGCCGCGGGCGAATTCCAGTATCTCCGGGTCTTTGTCGACAGCAGTGACCGGCCGACCGCAGATTTGCCTGATCTCTTCAGTGATTACGCCGCTGCCGCAGCCGAAGTCAAGGATGCGTTCATGGCCGGCCAGGCCGATCTTGCGGTATAGCCAGTGCCGGCCCGGGGCCAGCCATTCGGCCTGCAGGAGGTAATGATCGTGAAATACTTCGGCATCCATGCCTGAACTATAAATACGCTAGCACAAAAAGTCAAACCTGCCACTCGACTCATTGTTGTCGGCTCGAACATGAATAATTGTTAAAAATAAAAAAAAGTGCTATGATTCTTTTTTGCTAATAATTTCAATGCGCCCATGGGTACGAGGCGAAGGCAGCGAAAAAATGATCAGGTTATTTCGCCAGGACGGACTTGAATTAATGTTGAATGTTGACATGATAAAAGACATTGCGGCCGATCCCGACACGATCATCACCCTACGCAGCGGCGAAAAAATTCAGGTCAAGAACTCGCTGTCCGATGTACTGACCAAAATAAAGGCCTTCCGGATCGGCATGAATGAAGAAAACCGGAATGTTGATGATCATGAGTCCAACGAAAGGGACAATAAAAATCGTTCGGGTTGAGTTTCGCTTCATTTCCGGTTTGAACGTGTGTAAATTTGAAAAAAGGAGTTTTCATGACAGCAATTTCTGACAAAAGTGCATTGAAACCCTATTTTCGCTGGCTGGTTCTGGCCATTATGAGCCTTATCTGTTTCGCCCAATACTTCATTTATGATTCGGTGACGCCGCTGGGCAGCTTGATCAAAGCGCCGCCAGCTCAGGGTGGCCTTGGTTTTTCCGGGTCACAGTATGGACTGCTCTTCTCCGCCTATGCCGTGGCCAACGTCTTTTTACTCATGCTGCTGGTCGCCGGAGTACTGGTCGACAAAATCGGTCTGAAAAAGTCGGGCATCATATACGGTTTCCTGTGTTTCCTGGGCGCGGCAATAACAGCGCTGGGCGCCATGGAGGGATTGCCGCGTCTCCTGGGGCCTGCCTATGAATGGCTGCGCACCGCTTTTATCCCAGAATGGAGCCCGGAGCTGAAAGTTATGCTGCTGGGGAGAGCTATCTACGGAGTTGGCGCCGAGGCCATTTTGGTTGTGAATAACAAGGTGCTGGCCCGCTGGTTCAAGGGCAAGGAACTGGCCTTCGCCTATGGTTTGAACCTGACCATCATGCGTCTGGGAACTTTCCTGGCTCTTAATATCCAGGCCCCGGTGGCTAAGCATTGGGGATTGCGCAATGCTTTGTGGTTCGCCGCCTTTCTTATGCTTATTGGTTTTTCGACCTATTTCATGTATCTTTGGCTGGAACGAAAGGCGCGCGGCCGTGAAGGCGCCCCGATCGCTGAAGGCGTTTTGGCGGCCGCTGGGACCGCGAACCAGCCGGAAGAAAAGTTCCGCCTGAAGGAAATATTCTCTTTTAGCCCTTCCTTTTGGTTCATTTCCCTTTTGTGTGTCACTTTTTATTCAGCCGTGTTTCCTTTCCAGGCCTACGCGCCTGACATTCTGGTGCAGAAATTCAATTACAGTGAGATCCTGGCCGGTACTATCGCCTCGGCCCTGATCTTCGGTACCATGATCTTCACTCCGATCTTCGGCTGGCTGGTGGACCGCTTCGGCAAGCGGGCCAAATTGATGATGCTCGGATCGCTGATGCTTATCCCCTGCCACTTGCTTCTCGGCTACACAACCATCCCGCCCATCATCCCCATCTTCGTTGTGGGCATTGCCCTGTCGCTGGTTCCTGCCGCCCTGTGGGCCGCCATCCCGATGATGGTTCCGGAAAACAGACTAGGCACGGCCTTTGGCGTAATCGGCTACATTCAGAATGTGGGGTTGATGCTTTTTCCATACATCGCCGGCCGCATTTCCGATGCCCATACTACGCAGAAGGTAATCAACGGCCAAAACGTCGCCATAGTCGATTACACCTCGACCATGCTTATGTTCGCTTTGCTGGGCGTAGTGGGCTTTGTTTTCGCATTACTGCTCAAGCGGGCCGATTCCCTCCGCAAGGAAGGTCAGAGCATCGACTCGGTGATGCGCGGGTAGGGTTGGGCGCAGGCTGAAAAGAAACGGGGACTGTTCATTTCCTGGAAGGCAACCTCTTTAATTCCAAAGCCTTTTCCAGATTTTCCTTGGCTTTTTGGAAATTGGGGGCCAACTTCAAAGCTTGAATATAATGAGGGATCGCCTCTTCGAGTTTTCCCTGGCGTTCCAATGCATAACCAAGATTGTTCTCGGCGGCGGCATAATTCGGCTTAATATGGAGTGCGTTACGAAAATGATCAATCGCAGATTCAAGTTGGAACTGCTTCAGCAATGCGGTTCCCAGATTGCAGTGGGCCTCAGCATAGCCGGGATCGATCTCAATGGCTTTGGAATAATGAGTGATTGCATCGCTTGTATTGCCTTGCTCCATAAAAAAATTTCCCACTTGAAAATATCCAAAAGAAAAATCTGGTTTCAATCCAAAAGCGATCGCCAGATTTTGCAAGGCTTCCTGCTTTCGTCCTTGCCTCAATAGGCTCACCCCGTAATAATAATAAGCCATGGCAAAATCCGGTCGAATCCTTATGGCCTCACGGTAATGTTTTTCCGCTTCCTTAAACTCATTGCGTCTGCTCCAAACATTGGCCAGATTGTAATGGGCCATAACATATTGCGGATTTATTTTTAAAGTGTACTGATAGTTGATGATTGCTTCTGAAAAATTTTGCTCTCTTCCTAAAGCAACGCCCAAATTGTTATAAGCCTCCGCATAAAGGGAGTTCCCGGCGATCGCCTTGGAAAAATTCTCTTTTGCCTGCACGAGATTTCCTTCATGCATCCAGGTCATGCCCAGATTATTAAACGCTATGGCAAAACCTGGTTTTCTTTTTAGAACTTCATTGAAATACGTCCTGGCTTCAGCATATTTTTTTTGTTTGATTTTCAGAGTGCCGAGATTATTGTAAGCCATCCAGCAATCACCATTTTTTATGATCGTATCATTCCAGAGCATTTCCAGATTATTATATTTTCCCCCTTCCCGGCGTCCCACATAGATCAAACTTAAAACCAATGTGATCATTAAAACATATTGAAATTTATTCAGCTTCAGTTTGCTTAAGGTGTTTTTTAAACAAACAATTATCAGCGCGATTATCCCAATGCTGGCCAAATATTGAAAATGATCCGCTACATAGGAAAATTGCATGGGATAAACATTAAAAAAACCCAAGGCGGGGAATAACGAACAAAGGAAAAAGAAAACAGCAACCAATGATTCTTTGCCTGTCTTTTTTCTGAAAAACCATAGCCCCAGACCAAGGAGCAGCAAGGTCAGGGGATAGATGTACTGGCGGATGTCGCTTGGATCAATAAACCAGCGGGGGTAGATGAACGACAGCGCCTGCGGCCAGATAATTTTGCCGATGTAAAACCAGACGGCACGACCTGCTATCAGAAAACGACTGACAATTGACAGGTTCCATTCCTCTCCCAAGGCTCCCACATGATGCACTTCCAGCCAAACCGTGCTTAATCCAAAAACAATGCCAAGAATAAACATCGGAAATATGGCCAACCAGTCCCATTTCTTGAGTTTCTCTTTTTTCCACCAGAGAATAGACAGCAGGATCATGGGCAATGTGGCTGTCACCGTCTTGCTCAGTAACGCGCAAACAAACAAAAACATTCCAGTCAAGTATAAAGCAATGGAGCGCCAACGAGTTTTGGCAGCAAAAGTTATTGGTGGCAGTGAGTAATATAGATATGCCAGCATTGATAAAAGATAAAAGAATGCAGAAAGAACATTTTTTCTTTCGGTAATCCAGGCAACGGATTCCAAATGGACGGGATGAATCGCAAATACCAGCGCAATAAAAAAAGCGGCCCCCACCCCAAGGAAGCGAAGCACGGCCCATAACAATAACGCGTTAAATATATGCAGACAGACATTGAGCAAATGACTTATGTGGGGATTGAGTCCAAAGAGTTGCCTTTCGATCCAGAAAGAAGAAAATACCAACGGATAATATTGTGGTGATGTCTTGGGTTCAAGCCAAATCCGCGTTAATCCCTGCGTATTTTGCAGGTTTCTATTGTTCACCACATAGGCGTCATCATCCCAAATGTAATCGGCTTTTAATACCGGAAAGTACATTATAAAAACCAAAATGATCAGCAAAAGGCCTTGATAAAGGGTTTTTCTTCTAAAAATAGATATCTCTTGTTTCATAAAAATATGGTTTTCTCCAAAATGATTTTATAACTTTTGGAGTGCTTGCATCTTGTATCTAAAAGTTCATACATTTTCAAGAAACTTACTCAAATTCGAGCGGTCCAAAATAAAAATAAAAAGATCAGCGGTTCAGAAAATATATTGAGATGTTCAGAACCGTAGCCAAACTGACCCAGAGGATATAGGGGACCAGAAGCCAGGCGGCGGGAGAAGATATTTTTACGAAAGTAATAATGGTGGCCAGAATAGCCAGCCAGAGCAAGACGATGACGACGGCTCCGGCCAGCGGCGAGCGCAGACCGAAAAAAACCGGCGACCATAAAGCGTTCAGCAGCAGCTGGAAAAGAAATACCGCCAGGGCCGTACCAACTCCCTTGGAACCGAGCCCTTTATGCCAGACCAGGTAGGCGGCCACGGCCATCAGCAGGTAGAGGCTGATCCACATGGGCGCAAAAAGCCAGTTGGGAGGGGCGAACCACGGCTTTTGCAGCTGGGCATACCATGAAGGGATCGCCGGCCGGGTGAATAAAGAGCCCACAAATCCGGCCAACTGGCAGGCCGCGATGCTGACCAGCAGTTTTGTCCAATTCATTTTTTCGTTTCTGCCGCCGCCTTTTCAATGGCGATCAACTCCACGTCGAAGATCAGGGAGGCGTTGGGGCCGATGATCTGGCCGGCGCCCTGTTCGCCATAAGCCAGATTGCTGGGCAGATAGATCTGGTATTTGGAACCCACTTTCATCAACTGCAGGGCTTCGGTCCAACCCTTGATCACGCCTTTGAGCGGGAAAACGGCCGGTTCGTTGCGTTTATAGGAACTGTCAAATTCGGTGCCGTCCAGCAGGGTGCCGCGGTAGTGGACCTTCACCGTATCGCTCTCTTTGGGCAGAGGACCGCTCCCTGCCGTGATCACTTTATACTGCAGACCGCTGGCCGTGATTTTAATCCCGGGTTTCTGGGCGTTTTCCTTGAGGAAGGCTTCTTCCTTGCTTTTGTTGCCCTGTCCCTGGGCGGCGCGCTTTTCCTGCTCGATTTTCATCAAGTCCTGTTGGAATTGGGTCATGACCTTTTGGATCTCTTCGCTGCTGAGCAGGGGCTTTTCCTTTTTTTGCGAATCAAGCAGTCCCTGGAACAATATATCCATGTCGATATCCATGGCCCTGGTCTTGAAATTCTGGCCGATATCCAGGCCGATGGCGTAACTGACTTTCTTTTTCTGGTTGTCCAGATCCTCGGTTTTCAGGGGCTTGGCGGTGATTTCACTGCCGGCTTTTTGACAGGCTCCCAGGCCGGCCAGCAGCAGGATCAGTGCCAATACATAAAATTTTTTCATAGGAGACTCCTTGGTTTTCATTTGCGGATAATATATCAGAAGTGTGGTCTGAAGGCAACTGGGTGCCAGTGAGATTGCCAGTGTCAGCAAAGCCATGAAAGAAATATTAGTTCGAATATTAATATTTCTGTCACTGTCACTGACACGTAGGATTGTTTTGTAGAAAAGCGGTTAATAGCGCAATTTTTTGATCAAATATTCCAAATAGCGTGACTTCATCTGCCGGCTGGCCATAGCCTGTTTGAACGGCGGCAGTTTAAGGATGACCCCGAGTATGGCGGCAAGGGCCCGGTGGTTCCAATGGGCCTGGACGTCGAATATGAGATTTTGCAGCTTGCCCCTTTCGATAGCCATGACCACGGCTCGGTGGGTGGAATTCAGCGGGGTGATCACCCTTTGCGGACGCGAGTCGAGGCTGATGTATTCTTGAGGGCAGGCCGCCACGCAGACGGCGCAGCCGAGGCACAGATCTTTGTTCAAGCGAGCGATCTTTTTTTTCGGATGCTTGGGGTCGTTGGCTGTAACCAGTCCCAGGGCCTCCACCGGGCAGGTTTCCACGCACTTGCCGCAGCCGCTGCAAGCCATTTCATCGATAACCGGGATGAAGTTGCTGGTGTGGACCGGGTGCAGGAAACCGAAACGGCGGGCGGCGATCATAGCCTCACAGCAGCAGCCGCAGCAGTTGCAGATGAAATTGACAGATTGGCGCACATTCTCGCCGAATTGAACCAGGCGCTGGGACCGGGCTTTTTGCAGCAGGTCGAGTCCTTCGTCAACATCGATGTGCCTGGCGATGCCGTGGCGAGTGAGGGAGGCGGCCGTATTGTTGAAGGTCAGGCAGATGTCCTGTTCGGCAGCGCAGGCACGGCCGACGTGTTCCATTTTGTGCCGGCAGTAGCAATTGCCAACCCCGATATGACGGGCCGTTCTGACAATCTCCGCCGCCCGTTCGTAATCAAGAACATGAAGTGAATTTTCAGCGCTTAGCGCGGACTCATGCACAAAGACGCGGCCGAGTTGGGTTTCACCTCGGCAAAATAGCTGCTTGATAAACTCTTCCTCAACGTTGAGATATTGGTAGAAAAGTTCGGCCAATAATTTCTGGTCGATGTCGCTTCTCAGCCGCATCAGTGAAAACTCGAAAAAACCGGCCATGGGCGGCGGCAGGCAGTAAACGGCCGGTCCGTTTTCTGGAAGCACGTCCACCAAAACTCCTCGTCCGGACAGCGTATCCAGGACCTTTTGGGCTTCACTTTCCGGTTTCCTCCACAAGCGGGCTGCTTTTTTTGCCGTGAAGGGTTTGATGGGGAGCTGGGCGACCAGGGCGGCCTCTACTTCGGAAAACAGCAATTGCAGGATCTTGAAAAGGGCAGCTGACGGCGGTGCCCCCTGCGGGTACAGATTGATGCGATCTGTCAGTTTTTGATACGCCGAACGAACGGTCAGATGAGCCATGTTGCTCCTGGGTTACTCAAAAACTAATTCCGTCCAAATTTATCATGATCGCCGGCAATTGGCAAATTAAGCGCCTAGGCCTGATATTTTTGTTGTCTAAAGGTTGACAGGCCCAAAAAAGTATGTTAGCATGAGATAGATTTTAATTTACAAGGAATAAACAACAATGTTAAAAGGAAAAGTGAAATGGTTTGATGCCAAGAAAGGCTATGGTTTCATCCACGGGGAAGACGGCAAGGACATCTTTGTCCATCATTCGGCCATCGTCTCTCAGGA
>SPCN01000236.1 GCA_004525465.1 Chrysiogenales bacterium
ACTTTTTAGACAAGACATTTTTTGATGCCAGCGGTGAAAAGCTCAAGAAGAGCAACCAGGAAACGATCGATAAGCTCGCCGAGATCACCGGCATCCGCGAAAGGTGTTACGCCGCTGACGACCAGGTGGCCTCCGACCTCGCCTATTTGGCTGGCGAAGATGCCTTGAAGTCATCTGGCGTCGACAGGGAGTCGCTGGACTACATCATCGTGGCCCATAATTTCGGCGATGTCCGCCTTGGCAACGTTCGCTCTGATTTCGTCCCTGCCCTGGCTTCCCGGGTCAAGCACAAGCTGGGCATTGTCAACCCCAAGACCATCGCCTATGACCTGCCCTTCGGCTGTCCGGGCTGGCTCCAGGGCGTGATCCAGGCCGATTATTACCTGCGTTCCGGGGATTGCCGGCGGCTGATGGTCATCGGGGCTGAAACGATCTCACGGGTCAGCGATGCCCACGACCGCGATAGTATGATCTACGCCGATGGCGCCGGCGCCACCATTCTGGAAGCGGTCGAAAGCGACAAGCCGCTGGGCATCCTCGCTCACGCCGTGCGCAGCGATACGATCGATCATGCCTACCTGCTGTGGATGGGAAAATCCTTCGACCCGCAGCACCAGGGCGATGAACTGTACCTGAAAATGGACGGTCACAAACTATATGAGTATGCCTTGAAGACCGTGCCCCTGGTGGTCAAGGAGAGCCTGGAAAAGGCGGGGGTGCCCCTGGCGGAAATAAAGAAAGTTCTGATCCATCAGGCCAACGAAAAGATGGACGAGGTGATCCTGAAGCGCCTCTTCAAGATATGCGCTGCCGGCGAATTCAAGGCCGAGGTCATGCCCATGACCATCTCCTGGCTGGGTAACAGTTCGGTCGCCACCCTGCCCACTATGTTGGACCTGATCCAGAAGGGCAAAATGAACGATCACCAACTAGAATCCGGGACGGCGATCGTTTTTGCCTCGGTGGGCGCCGGCATGAACATCAACTCGGTCGTCTACCGCATGCCTTGAGTTTTTTTTGTTGCAATTTGATTGAAAAATATGAATTATTGTAATATTATATTTGTGTACATAATTATGTGCATAATAGGAGATTTTCATGAGACTGTCGGTAAGTATTTCCGAAAGGCTGGGAAAAACCGTCAAGAATATGGCTGAGAATGAAAAGAAATCCGTCTCTTCTCTGACCGCTGAAGCACTTCTTTATTATTTGCAGGAAAAAAAGAAAAAAAAACTCGGCTATAAATTGCTGGCGTTGGCAGGCAAGTCAAAAGTGGACAAGGACATATACAAGCTTCTTGAAGAAAGCAGAATGGACAGTCATGACCGGTCTTGACAGCGGTTTTTTTGTCGAGTTGCTGAAAGGAAATGACCAGGCTGTTGCTAAATGGAAAAATATTGTTGATGGCGAAACAGATGCTGCCGTATGCAGTTTGACCATATATGAACTAAAAAGACTTTCTTTAAAAGGTGGTTTGACCGTTGCTGCCGTTCAGCTGACGATAGAGGCTATACTGGCCGTCTGTCAGGTGGTTTGGATTGATAATTGCGAAGTGCTGGATGCTGCGGCCCGATTGTCTCACGGCAATGATATTCCTGCCGTTGATGCCATTATTCTGGCTTCAATGCTGCAGGCCGGCGTGCGGACCATTTACAGCACCGACCGCCATCTGCAAAGTTTCAAAAAAAAAGGTATTGTCATTATCAACTTGCTGGCTTGAAATATTGAATTGACGGGACGAAAAAATCTTTTCTTTCTGAAAATTTGCTAACAACCGGCCAAGCGCTGGCCCCGGCGCCCAGTAAATAAGAAATGATTCCTTTATGGCTAATCCTTTTGCCTATGTCATTATGATGAACTGACATGAAAAAGAGTCAACCCTTAGCTAACAATGTAGGGAATGTCAATGGGAAATCCGCCGGCAGTAGAATTTTCTACTGGTTGGATCAGGCGTTGTCCGAGAGGATGTATTCTTTGCGTTCGAAGATGAAGACGGCCAGAAAGAGGAAGACACAGCCGGCGCCAAGGAGCATGAGTACCGACTCCAGGGCCGGCGAGGGCTGCAGCTGGAAGATCAGGAAGCCGCCTTGTCCGGGCAGCACCGGCAGCAGCGACTTTATCCAGTGGATGATGGTGAATTTCTGGGTGATGCCGGGGAAATACTGCACCACGCTCTCCCAGCCGAAAACAAAGAACAGGCCGATGAGCACCGATTTTTTCATGAAGGCGCCGGCGATGGTGAACAGGGCGCTGTAGCAGAACAGGGCCAGCAGCGCCGTGCCCAGGAATACCGCCAGCTCTTCCCAGGCGGCTGCCTGTCCCAAGCGGGTGAAGGCGGCGGCCAGGAAGCAGAGCAGGAAGCCGCCACCGACCAGCAAGGCGGCCTGCAGGAAAGCGGCCAGGTACTTGCCCAGCAGCACGGCGCGGCGGCTGACCGGAACCGTGGTCAGGTAGACCAGTGTCTTGTTGTCCAGTTCTTCATTGACGATGGTCGAGCCGAAGAACAGCGCCAGCACCGGGATCAGTAGCTGGAAATACAGGACCAGCATTACATTGGCGAAGAAATCGGCCGAGTCGTTCGCGGCCAGGGAGCCTGCCGTTTCCATGACGCGGGCGGCCAGCATCAGCACGACCGGGATCAGGCTGAGCAGGATGAACACCCGCATGCGCTTGGCCTTGAACCCGCTTTTAAAAAAACTGGCAAAAATGATTCGCGTGGGGTTTTGTGTTTGCATGTTCATTTCCCGATCAGGTAATCGAAAACCGCCTGAAGGTTGTCGTCAGGAGAGGTTATTTCCTCGATCTCCAGGCCGCTTTCGGCGATGAGACCGATCAGGACCGTGAAAAAAAGGTCGCGCTGATTGGTTTTGACTGTCAGGCTGTGCCCATCCTTATCGAAATCGACGCTTAGCACGAAATCGCTGTCAATGAGTTTTTGGGCCAGCTGCCGCGGCTGCTGGCAGCGAATGGAGACCTGGTGGGGATGACTGTCGATCAGGCCGCGGATGCGGTGGATATCGCCCTTGGCAAAAATTTTTCCCTGGTGAATGAGAACGATCTCGCTGGTCATGGCTTCGATCTCGGGCAGGATATGCGAGGAAATGATCACCGTCCGTCCCTGCTTGCCATAGTCCTTGATCAGTTTCATGATCTTGATGCGCCACAGCGGATCGACGCCGCGCAGCGGTTCGTCCAGCATCAGCATCTCTGGTTCATGGAGAATGCTGGATGCCAGGCGCAGGCGCTGGCGCATGCCGAAGCTGTAGCCTTTGATCTCGCGGTCCTTGCTCTCCAGCAGCCCGACTGTGGCCAAAGCTTTTTCGCTCATCGCCCCGGCCTCGTTGCCGTTGAAGCCGTGCAGCCGGGCCAGCAGCAGGATGAACTGCCAGCCGCTCATTTCCATGTAGGCGCTGTCGTGCTCAGGGCAGAAACCGATGCGGCGGAACAGTTGATGGTTGCCGAAGACCGCTTCGCCGAATACCGTCAGACTGCCGATCTTGGGTTTGAGCTGGCCGGCGGCGATCTTCAGGAACGTAGATTTGCCGGCGCCGTTGGGACCGAGCAGTCCGGTGATGCCGCTGCCGATTTCCAGGTTGATATCGCTGATGCCCAGGATATTGCCATACCACTTGGAGAGTTTTTCGGCCTTTAAAACGGCGGTCATGCGCGTGCCTCCGCTTTCTTGATGCGCCAGGAAAGCCAGCCGATGGCCAGGACCGAAATGGCGACGAGCAACAGCGCCGAAAGCCAGGCCGGGTAATTGAAGGCCGGCTTGGTGCCGAAGATGAAGCTTCCCAGCTGCTGGATGTTGCCGGGCAGCGAGACCAGGAAAAAATAATCGTTTTTAAAAATGGCTTTCAGTATCTGGGCCAGGTTGTTGGAAAACATGTAGACCAGGAAGATGGCGATCTGGATGAATTTGGTGTTGGGGCTGAGAATGGAAAGGGCCAGGGTCAAGGAAGCAAGGAAAACGCAGACGATCAGGGGGAAAACCAGTATGCCCAGGAACAGCAGGGGCGAAAATAACAGGCTG
>SPCN01000260.1 GCA_004525465.1 Chrysiogenales bacterium
CTGCCCAAGGACAACGAGGAAGGCTACAGGGAGGGTTCACCCATCAACTTCGCCAAGGATCTCAAGGGTAACCTGCTCATCGTCCACGGCACCGGCGATGACAACGTTCACTACCAGAACTTCGAACAACTGGTCAACGAGCTCATTGCCAACAATAAACTGTTCACCATGATGGCCTACCCTAACCGTTCACACGGTATCTATGAAGGAAAGGGAACAACGCTCCACCTCTACGAAACACTCACCAATTTCCTGAAACTGCATATGCCTCCGGGACCCAGAACAACGAAGTGATCTCGCCGCGAATCAGCTTTTTTTGTTTGACTTATACTTTGAAATTCCCTTAAAATACCTTCATGACCAACTTGATTTTTCCTCTGGTTTACCAGCAAGCAGAGCATGTTATTTTTAAGTAGTGAAGAAATAGCTCGGCTTGCCGACCGCAGTGAATTGATCACTGTGGTAGAGGCGGCTTTTCGTATCCAAGCTTCCGGTGATTTTCAGATGCCAGTTAGAACCCAGGTAGAATACAAAGGCAAAACATTGCTCTCCATGCCCTGTTTTACCGACTCTTGCTTTGGTGCCAAACTTGTTTCAATTGTACCTGAAAATCTGCAAAAAAAATTGCCGCCATTATTTGGCATTGTTGTTTTGAACGATGGCTACACGGGAGAGCCGCTGGCCATACTGAACGGGGCAATAATCACCGCTTTGCGCACGGCGGCCGTCGGCGCCCTGAGCATCAAATATTTGGCCGCAACCGCTGTCTCCCGCCTCGGCGTCATCGGGGCCGGCGTGCAGGGTTACAACCAAACCATGTTCGCCTGCAGCGTGCGCCAATTCACCGATGTTTATCTATACGATCACAATGAAAAAGCACTCCATATACTTGGCGAAAAATTGACCTCTGAACTGCCCGGCGTCACAATCATAAGCGCAGAATCGGCATTGGCTGTTCTCCGGCAATCCGAAGTTGTCATTACCGCAACCAATAGCGAACAGCCCCTTTTCCCGAACGACCGCACTCTGTTTCAAAACAGGCATTTCGTCGGCATCGGTTCCTATAAGCCGGAGATGCGGGAATATCCGCAAGCCCTGTTCAGAAACCTTAAATATTTGTTGCTCGACACGGAACATGCACTGCAGGAAACGGGTGACGTTATCACGCCTCTCGAAAAGGGCTGGATTGCGGAAAAACAGATTTTGCCATTTAACCTGGTCATTAGCGGAAAGATCGTTGATGTGGCCAATGAATACAACGTGACTTTTTTCAAATCGGTAGGCATGGCCCTCTTTGACATCGTTGTTGCTGATTTTATCTACAACAAAGCCAGGGAAAAAGGCTGCGGCTTTGAGATAAATCTGTAATTCCTGCTAAACATAAATCGTGTCGCCAGTTGGTTACTGCTTGGTGGTATGGCATACTGCAAACATGAAAAAAAAGTATCTGAGCATTTTCAATGATGTCATCGGACCGGTCATGCGCGGTCCATCAAGCTCCCATTGCGCCGGTTCATTGCGTATTGGCCGCATGCTGAGAAACCTGCTGAATGATGTTATCCATGAAGTGCTCATCGAGTATGACCCCAAAGGTTCGCTGGTGACAACCCATGAAAGTCAAGGTACGGACATGGGATTGTACAGTGGATTTCTGGATTATGATACTGACGATGAAAGGATATTGAAGTACAAGGAGGAGATAAAGAAAGCCGGGATCAAAATCCGGGTCAACCATGTTGCCTATGGGGCCGAACACCCCAATACCTATCGGATCACGCTCAAGAACAACAAATGCACCCATCAGGTGACAGCCTTGTCTCTTGGCGGCGGCATGATCGAGATTGTCGAAATTGACGGAGCCGCAGTCAGCATGCATGGTGATTTTTGGGAAACACTGGTCTTCGTGCCGGCCGCTGGAGAACATTTGGTTGGTGAATTTGCCGCTTGGCTGGAAGCGGAAGAGATATCGCTGAAAAACTGCCGCCAGCCCTTCATTCATATCTCAACCACAAAACCCATCGATACTATGGCCATGAACAAAATTAAAAGTCATGCTTCGGTAGCTCGTGTCGTTGTCTTAAAACCGGTTTTGCCGGTAATATCACGACGGGACATCCAAGTCCCTTTTCGCAACTGTGGGGAAATGATCCGTTTCAATAAGGATAAGAACCTGCAGCTTTGGGAATTGGCCGTGGCTTATGAAATGGCGCGCGGAAACATTTCGGCTGCGGAAGTTTTTGAAAAAATGGCGGTGATTGTACGCATCATGGCTGATTCCATAGATACCGGTTTGCGGGGAACCGAGTATGCGGACAGGATACTGCCGGCCCAATCTTTGTTGTTTAAAGAAAAAATGATCCAGGGGAAATTACTGGATGATCCGGTTTTGAATCGAATCATTCTCTATGTGTCAGCGGTAATGGAAATGAAGAGTTCGCTGGGGGTGATTGTGGCGGCGCCAACGGCCGGAGCCTGCGGTACTTTGCCGGGCACAATCATTGGAGCCGGCCGCTTATTGGCAGCGACGGAAGGAGAAATCATCAAGGCCATGCTGGTCGCGGGATTGATCGGTGTGTTCATCGCCGATCAATCGACCTTTGCTGCTGAGGACGCAGGTTGCCAGGCCGAATGCGGTTCAGCTTCGGGAATGGCCGCGGCGGGCCTGGTTCACCTGGCCGGAGGAAATTTGCAACAGGCACTGGCAGCGGCATCGCTGGCTTTGCAAAACTCGTTTGGCATGACCTGCGACCCGATCGCCAACCGCGTCGAGGCGCCATGCCTGGGCAAAAACGTCATGGCCGCGGCCAATGCCCTGGCATGCGCCAATATGGCACTCGCCGGTTACCAGCATCTGATCCCTTTGGACGAGGTTCTGCAGGCGTTTGACCAGGTCGGCAGAAGCTTGCCCCGCGAGCTTCGCTGCACCGCTTTGGGTGGATTATCGTTGACAAAAACCGCTCTAAAAATCCAGGATTCTTTGTTGCAAAAATAACGCAAACTTGACATTTATCCTTCCATTTGTTTGGCTTTTGTTTTAAATTTGCTAAGATTACCTTATGAATAAAAACGGATTTTCTTTAAGTAACCAACTTATCTCCGCCAAGTTTGAACCCTGCCGTATTTTTCCCATGGACCGGTAAACCATGGCTATAATTCTAAAAACAGTCCTCGGTCTGATGACAACCCTTTTTGGTTATTTTTACCTGACCGATGTCGGCAAGAATCAAAAAATATTTTCCGACAAACCATGGCCCGGACTTTTGGGCACCGGGCTCATTACCAACTTTTTCGATACCCTGGGGATCGGAAGTTTTGCCCAGCAGACCGCCATTTTCAAGTTTTTTAATCTGGTTGACGACCGGATCATTCCAGGGACGATGAATGTCGGCAACACCATCCCCACAGTAACCCAGGCATTCATTTTTATGACCGCGGTCAAAGTCGAACCTATCACTCTGGTCTCAATGTCGATCGCCGCTCCGCTCGGGGCTGTACTTGGCGCCGGCGTGGTGGCTAGGATGTCGCGCCCCAAGATTCAACTCGGAATGGGCATCGGCCTCCTGATAGTGGCCCTGATCATTTTGGCCGGATTGCTGGGATTCATGCCATTGGGCGGCGAGGCGATCGGCCTGACCGGCTGGAAGCTGGTTTTCACCGTAATCATGAGCTTCATTTTCGGCGCCCTGCAAACCATCGGCATTGGATTTTACGCCCCATGCATGGCCATGGTCTACGCCTTGGGCATGCA
>SPCN01000458.1 GCA_004525465.1 Chrysiogenales bacterium
CCCGACACCGGCCAGGGAATTGGATCCGAAAATCACTTTCAAAAACAAGTCCAACATCTACATCGTTCTCAGCGATGCCTGCCAGGCCTCCCACCTGGGGACCTACGGCTACGGGCGCAACACGTCGCCGCAGATCGACGCTTTTGCCCGCGACTCCGTGGTTTATGAGAATGCCTACACCAACGCGGTTATCACCCCCGCCAGCGTGGCCACGATCTTCACCGGCGTCTATCCCGATCGCCACAAGGTCCGCCTGCAAGGGAATTCCTTGCCCCGGGTTCATCTTACCCTGCCCGAGTACCTGAAGGCCAAGAGCTACGCCACAAGTGTCATCGCTTCGAATTTTGCCAACGTTGCTCCACGTTACGGCTTCGCCCGGGGCGTGGATGCTTTTATCCACATATCCGCAAAATATGATGCTCCAAAAGGAATCTCCATTTTCAGTGAATTCCGCAAATGGCTGGAAAAAGCTCCTCCCGCTCATTTCTCCTATATGCATTACATCCATCCCCACTTTCCCAAGGTCCCGCCCGAGGATTTTCCCGTCACCTTCCGGCCCGACGGGAAAAAGGTCACCCTGGCGCGCATGAACACCCTGACGACGAAGCGAAAAACATGGATTGCACCCGATGCCGAGGAACTCCAGGAAGTTACCGACGGCTACGACTCGAGCATTGCCTGGGTGGACAGCGAGTTCGGCAAGATCCTGTCGCTGCTCAGGGGGAAAAAACTGTATGACGACAGCATGATCATCTTCCTGGCCGACCATGGGGAAGCCCTTGGTGAACACGGCATCATGGGCCACGGCAGGAACGTGTACAACGAGACATCCCGGGTGCCGCTGATCATCAAGTACCCGAAGCGCATGAACCTCCAGGGCCGGGTGCACCAGCTGGCAGAACTCGCCGACATATTTCCGACCATCGCCGCACTCTTCGGGCAGCCATTAGGGCTGGATGGACGCAACCTGCTGGCAAACAGCTTCGAAAAGGAAATGGACGACCGCATCGTCGTTTGCCGCACGGGAAGCCACTATGCCACGTATGGCCTGCGCTGGAAAAAATGGCATTACCTGATCAACCTTTTCAACAATCGCGAAAAACTGTTCTCATTGACAGAGGATCCCTACCAGGACATCGGCGCCAGCCATCCGGCCCTGAAAACTATCTTAAAAGCCCGTTTTTTATCATGGTACGCCCGCTTCCGCAACAGCAGCGGCAAAGGAGCCGAGATCTCTCTGAAAAGCCTGCCGGCCAGCGAGATCGAGGAATTGAAAACGCTTGGCTATTTATAGAGGGAGCAAACATATGAATAAAAACTTGCTGTTTTTGCTGTTGACAGCCCTGCTGCTGTTTCCCGGGTGCTCCAAATCCCCGAGCCAGGACCTGCCCCCGACCCTGCTTTGGGCAAAGGACCAGAACCGCATCCATCCAACCGGCGGCACCATGAACGTGTGGGAGGGGTTCCGCGTCAACAAGGACGCCTTCGCGGCCGAGCGCGACATTTCACAATTCATCCTCTGGCGCCGCAGCCGGGCGGACAGAATTCCCATATCGATCGAATATTCCCTGCAGGGAGCAAAGGTCGGATTTTCGGTGAACGTCAGAAAAAGGAGGATGCTGCAGCCGACAACCGCTTTCAAGTGGAAAAAATTCGAGATGCCGCTAAACCGCGGCATGAATTTCCTGCAGTTCAACAAAAAAAGCAAGGACAAATTGAGTGTCCGCACCATCGTCATAGGACCAATTATCCATCATGCCACCCCCCATGTGCAGCAGGGCGAAAGCTTCAGCCTGTTCCATGTTCCGGGCCGGGGCAGACTGGAACTCAGCGGCCGGGGCAAGCTCGAGATCGGGGAGCGGCAGGCCCATGGCGAGTCACTTGGCAGCATAACCAGGACCACAAAAAGCGGCTGGTTTTCCAGCAAAATATCCCTGCCGATCGAGTTCGCCCGTCCCGGGTTACTGACCGTAACCTGCAAGGCAGGCAACTTCAATATCAGCGCCTATTCCTACGTCCCGACACCGGCCAGGGAATTGGATCCGAAAATCACTTTCAAAAACAAGTCCAACATCTACATCGTTCTCAGCGATGCCTGCCAGGCCTCCCACCTGGGGACCTACGGCTACGG
>SPCN01000249.1 GCA_004525465.1 Chrysiogenales bacterium
CACCATCATTCTGCCAATTTCCATATTAACCGCAGTACTGCTCACTTTTTCCCTGATGAGCAAGAACAATGAAGTGACCGCGGTCCAGGTCAGCGGTATAAGTCTCTTCCGCCTGGCGCTGCCGGCGGTTTTTTTGGGCCTCTTTTTGTCGCTGGCCACTTTTTTTATCCAGGAAAATATCCTCCCTGAAGCCAACCGGCAGTCGGGACGGATGCTGGATGTGATCCACAAGCGCAAATCATATACGGACATCGAATTTGCCAAAAACTGGGTTTTGGGCAGTGAAAACAAGATCTATTTTTATAACTTTTATGAAAAACGCCGCAAACGCTTTATCAATTTCAATATTCTTTTCCTGGATGGAGAAGGGCGACTGCACCAGCGCATCTCGGCACTTTCCGCTTCCTGGCAAGGAGAAAACACCCTGCGGCTTAGTAATGGTTATGTCAGGAGGTTCAAAGACAATTTTCCCTTGAATCAACAACTTTTTAAGGAAATGCAACTGCAAATCCGCGAAAACCAGGATTATTTCACTCAAAAAATCAAGTTCTCAGGTGCCATGAACAGTGCTGAACTAAAAGAATATATCCGTTTTTTACAAAAAAACCGCAGCGATCCCCTGCGTTATCAAGCCCAGCTCTACAACAATTACGCTTTCCCTTTTTCATCGCTGGTCATGGTTTTTATCGCCATCCCCTTTTCGTTTCTGATGGGCAACCGCGGCGCCCTTTTCGGCATTGGTATCGCCGTGGGTATTTCCATGATCTATTGGGGGACACTGGGAATTTTCAGCTCCATCGGCGCCACCGGGGTATTTTCGCCGCTGCTTTCGGCTTTCGCCCCCTTGGTCATCTTTTCGGTCATTTCCGGAATTTTGTTCCTGAAGATCAAAACCTGATCCTGCGGTGAGCGGGATAAAATTGGTTCCATGTTCCAAATTGGCCGCGAATATGGTAAGATTTAGCTTCTTGATGGCCTATCCCCAAAAACCGAGGTGAAGCATGGAGAAGGAAGAACTTAAGGCGAACCAGGACGCCCTTGAGCGGCGCGCTAAAAAAAAGCCGTCAGCAAAAAATAACAAACTGACCATGGTGCCTCTGTATTGCAAAGGCTGCGGCCTGTGTGTGCATATTTGTCCCACCGGTACCCTGCAGTTGTACGATGATCCCAAGAACAAATTCGGCGCTTCGGTGAAAATCGATGCCCCGGATTTCTGCATCGGCTGCAAGATGTGCGAACTGCAGTGCCCTGATTTCGCCCTGTTTGTAAATTACGAGGAAGAAAAAAAGGAAGGTGGCCAATGAGTCAGCGCAAGGTTTTGCAGGGCAATATCATCATTGCCAAGGCCGCTTTGGCGGCCGGCTGTGATTTTTTCGCCGGCTATCCCATTACCCCTTCCTCGGAGATAGCCCAATACATGTCCAAGGAAATGCCCAAAATGGAAAAGGCTTTCATTCAAATGGAAGACGAGATCGCCTCACTGGGCGCATGCATCGGCGCCTCGCTGGCCGGGAAAAAAGCCCTGACCGCCACCTCGGGCCCGGGATTTTCCCTGATGCAGGAGCATTTGGGTTTTGCGGTCATGGCTGAGGTACCGGTGGTGATTGTCAACGTCATGCGCGGCGGCCCGTCGACCGGCATGCCCACCAAGCCCTCGCAGGCCGACATGATGCAGACGCGCTGGGGCACCCACGGCGACCACCCGATCATCGCCGTTTATCCGGCTTTTTCCGATGAAATTTTCAGCGAGACTGTTCGCGCCTTCAACCTGGCGGAAAAGTATTGGAACCCGGTCATCATTTTATTGGATGAAGTCCTTGCCAAGGCCCATATGGACGTGGAGATCCCCGAGCCAGGCAGCTATGAGGTATACTGGGAGAAGACCCACGAGATCAGCGACTTGAACATCTATGATCGCAATATCGGGGAGAACCCCCCCCGGATCGATTTCTTTCACAGCTACCCGATCCATATCGACAGCCTGGAGCATGACGCCCACGGCTGGCCTTCATTCGATGCCAAAACGGTCGATAAAATGCAGAAACTGCGCATGGAGAAGATCTTTTATAACCTGGATGACATCATCAAATACAAGGAATATTTCCTGGATGACGCCGAGGTCCTGGTCTTCAGTTTCGGCATTTCGGCCCGTTCCGCCCTGGCCGCGGTCAAAATGGCCAGGGAGCAGGGCATCAAGGCGGGGCTATTCCAGGCCCTGACCGTTTGGCCCTTTCCCCGTGCCGCCCTGCAGGAGCGTTTTAAAAAGACCAAGAAAGTATTGACCGTGGAATTGAACATGGGGCAGATGAAATACGAGATCGAACGCATTGCCCCGCCCGACGTGAAAAAACAGACCCTGCTGCGCGCCAACGGCCTGCCCTTTTCCCCTGGTGAAGTCCTGGAAACCATCAAGGAGTTCGTCAAATGAGAGACTACGAAAAATACATCCGTTACCGGACCTTCCCCACTCCCTGGTGCCCGGGTTGCGGGGACGGCGTGATTTTGAAGTCCATCGCCATGGCTTTCGCCGAGTTGAAGCTCGATCCTGACGACATCATCGTCATCGCCGGCATCGGCTGCTCCGGCCGCATGCCCACCTACTTTAATACCAACACCCTGCATACTACCCACGGCCGCGCCCTGACCTTTGCCACCGGCATCAAGCTGGCCAAGCCGGAGAAGCTGGTGGTGGTCGTTTCCGGCGACGGTGACGCCACGGCCATCGGCGGCAACCACCTGATCCATGCCGCCCGGCGCAACATCGGCATCAAGATGATCCTGATCAACAACGGCATATACGGTATGACCGGCGGCCAGGTCTCGCCGCTGACCCCGCCCAAGTTCTTTACCGAGACCACACCCTACGGCAACATCGAGCCGCATTTCAGAATCAGGATGCTGCTCTCCGCGGCCGAGGCTTCGTTCGTGGCCCGCGAGACAGTGAACCGCCTGGCGCAGTTGAAGCAGGTGATCAAGAAATCGTTCCTGCACAAGGGCTTCTCGGTCGTGGAAGTGATGAGCAACTGCCATGTCAACCTGGGGCGGCGCAACAAGATGAAGAGCCCGCTGGTCATGACCGAATACATCAAGGACATCACCATGAGCATGGCCGATTTCGAAAAACTCTCTCCCGAGGAGCAGGAAAGCAAGTACCCGCTGGGCATTTTCGTGGAGAACACCCAGAGGCCGGAATACACCGATTTGTATTACAACCAGATCGTGCCTGCAGCCCAGCAGGCGGATGCCAAGGGGGGAAAATGATGAAAATTGAAATACGCTATGGCGCCGTCGGCGGCCAGGGCATCATTACCGCCGGGGCGCTGCTGGTGGACATCGCCGTGGAGATGGAGAACAAGTTCGCCATCGAGAGCCCGACCTATACGGCCGCGGTGCGCGGCGGGCCGACCAAGGTCGACGTCATCATCTCCGATGAACCGATCGACTTCCCCCACGCCCAGGCCATCGATTTCTTTCTTTGCACAGATCAGAAACCCTATGATATATACAAGGAGCGCCTGAAGGACGATGCCATCGTGGTGGTGGATTCGCACCTGGTGCGCGAGCTTGGCGATACCAGGAACTGGAAGGTGTACCATGTGCCCATTATCAACGAGACCAAGGTGGGGGCGGGGAACGTGGTGCTTACTTCGGTTGTCAGCCTGGCCCTCACCCAGAAAATGACCAACGTGATCAGCTACGATAATATGGTGGCCCATATCAAGCACTGGGCCCCGAAAGGCTCGGTGGAAATGAATATGAAGGCCATCGAGGTCGGGATGAACCTGATCAAATAGAATGCATTTCCCCCCCGTAAGCGAACAACTCGACCTGCTGAAAAAAGGAGCCCTGGAGATCATCAGCAGCGAGGACCTCG
>SPCN01000370.1 GCA_004525465.1 Chrysiogenales bacterium
AAGATGATCGGCTTGGGAGTAATGGTAAAGGGAGCGGCGCTTTGGGCGCTGTAAATCATAGCGCCGCTCACCGTCTGGATGCGCACCTTGTAGCCGCTCACCGCGGGGGCGGGTCCGCCCGCGTAGTTGCCCACGATCCAATCCCATGAACCTCCGCCCTGGCCGGGCGCGAAGGAATCGCGGATGGTGCCCAGGATCTGTTCGTTCTTGAGCAAGATCAGGCGGCAGTTCTCCGTGATGTTGAGCGCGGTCCAGGTGATCGCCTGGGTGCTGCCGATCTCCCAGTTCTCGCCGCCATGGGGCGCATCGAGGGAAAGGAACGGAGGGTTGACATCACCGCCGCCGCTGACGGAGAAAGGCGCGCTCTCGCCCTCGGCCGAACCGTCGACGGCACGGACGTGAACCTTGTAGGTTTCGCCGACCACGGCCGGGGCGGCCACGGTCCAATTGTAAAGCCCTGGGCTCGCCGCAAGACCGGTGGCCAGGGTGTCGACCAGGGCGCCGCCGGGCCGGCGCAGCAGGATCCTGACGTTCGACGCAACGTCAACGGCCGTCCACATGATCTGCACGGGACTGCCCATGGTCACCGTGCCGCTGCTGGGCTGCGTCACCGTGATGGTGGCCCCGTGTACCAATCCCATGGCCAACAGGGCCAGGATCGTCAACAACATTTTCTTTTTCATGCTCATTACCCCCCAAATAAAGATACTACTAAATACAAGTATACGTTAAAATATCTCACTTTTCCCAAGATAATATTATTGCAGAACAATAATAAAATAAGCGCGGCGGCAGGTCCTTGAAGGGAATCGCAAGCATTCCGATCTGCTCTAACCCATTCATTCGGCATGGCCTGGGGCCGCCTGCTCCTGGGCGAGGCCATCACCACGGCCATGCTGGCGGGAACGGTCCTGATCCTCTGCGGCACCTGGCTGATCTTGGCTAAAAAATCACAGCTTTAAAAATCAATGTCCTGAATATTTTATTGAGATATTTCCTGAAATCGGGTATTAATAAAATGAAAACAAAAGCAGGAGGAAAGAATGAACTGCAAAAAAGCATTAATCTTGATTGCGGCCCTTGCCAGCCTGGCCGTTGCTGCCCTGGGACAATCGATCACCGTCACCGCGCCCAACGGCGGTGAGCGCTGGATGATTGGCGATCCGGTCACCATTACCTGGACGGCAACCGGTCTTACTGGCAGCGTGCGCATAAATCTGCTGCGGACGGGGGGAGCCACGGTCGGCACCATCGCCACCGCCATTCCGGTCGCGGACGGCAGTTATCTTTGGGAGGCCGGGGTCTTAACCACCGGCCCCGCCGACGCCGGCGAGAACTACCTGATCCGCATCCGTTCCACCGGTTCGGAAACCGCTGATAACAGCAACGCCGCGTTCGCCCTGGTCGGACGCCAGCCCAATATAAAAATCAGCACCATGCGGGCGATCGGCTGGGACCACACATTTACACCCAGGACTTTTGTGGCCGGCGACACGGTCACCATCAAGTACTATCTGCAGAACGACAGTCCCTATGCTGCCGGGGCCTTCAACGTGGGCCTGCGCGTCGGCGGCGCCATCGTCGCCCGCAACGCCTATGCCGAACTGGTCAATGGCGGCGAAGCCAGCGGTGAATTCACCTGGAGGGCGACCTGCGGTTCGCCGATTGCGGTAGTGGCCGACTGCGACGGGGCCGTGGTGGAGAGCAACGAGGGCGACAACGTCATGACCGATCCCGAGCTGGCCTGCACGCAGCCCGACCTGAATTTCTTCACCGCGCTGAGCTGCAGCAGCGGCAGCACCACGCCCAAGGCCGGCCTACGCTACGAGTTCCACGCCCAGGTCGACGCGACGCCGGTCAAGGCCGACAACGTGCGCGTCATCGGCGGTATCGTCGGCGGCGCCAGGCTCTACGATCACACCTTCCCGACGCTGGTCGGCGACGGAGGCATCGAGCCGGTCTCGTTCATCTGGGAGGTGCCCGAAGGCGCCAATCGCATTTATTTCGAGATCGATCCCGACAACACCGTCGCCGAGAGCAACGAACGCAACAACCGCCAGGAGCTGGCGATCACCGGCGTGGTCAGCACGCCGGCCACCGAGATCTACGACCTGAAGCTGAAAGTCACCCAGCCCAGGTTGTTCGCCGTTCCGCCGGGCGGCATTGAAGCGAAGGCCGGAACAGCGATGACCATCGCCGGAGAAGTGCGCGGCGCCACCGGCGCCATCCGCGATTTCAAGGTCAGCGCCTGGGTGAAAACCAAGTCGGGCCGGGCAACACGCATCTTCGAGCAGGATTTCAACGATCCGGAGATGGCGGTTGTCCCCTTCAGCTCCAGCTGGACACCCACCACCCCGGGGTTGTACTCGATCCAGGTCAAGGTCGAACTCGGGCCCCATGCCGTGAGCGCAGGAGTGGTCGACTCCAATCTGCGGAACAACTCCGTCTCGTTCAATGTAAACGTGGTCCCCGCCAGAGCGACCTTGAAACGCTGATTCTGCCTAAAGCACCAGGGCGTAGCCGATCTTCAGGAAAAAAGTGCGGCTGGCGCGCGTAAGGTCGATGTTGGCCGTGCCGATGCCGCTGTCGGTGTAGCCCAGGAAGAGCACGGTCTGCGGATTGATCTTGTAGGAAAAGAGCAGC
>SPCN01000325.1 GCA_004525465.1 Chrysiogenales bacterium
CCGCGTGTGACGAACTGAGCCGCGGCAACCATCACGGTCAGCATCAGGACCGGTAGCGTCCCCCGAATGCCGGGCAACCAGACCCCGATGGTGTCCATCCACATGGTTGACACCAGCAGGGCCAACGGCAGGAGTGTGCAAGCCAACCCCAAGCCGCCGCGACCGCGCCAGACCCAGCCGCCGCAGAGCACGACGGCGGACATCACCCGCAGATCGCTGATCAGCCATCCGCTGGGATGATATTGCCCCGCAGCCACAAGCATGGCGCCGCCGGCCGCCGCGGAGAGGCAGCAGCCCATAAAGATCGGGGAGGTGAGGAGATACCGGTTACCGGCCTTCATGCGCCGGTATGCCACAACCACCGCGGGCATGGACAGCACGTAGACGGCCAAGTACGGCATCGGGGCGCTGAGGATAATCCTCGCCATCTCCAAACGATCCGAACCTAACGGGATGAGAACGTATGCCCACAACCGGCCCACGAACAATGCAGCGAAGCCTACGACGCCGGCGATCAGCCATGTCGGCCATTTCCATCGGTGATGAATCACCGTGATGACGGTTCCGGCCCCCGCCCCGACACAGACGACAGAGATCAGGGCAAGCGACGCCGGCAGGCCCGCGGCCAAGGCGGCCCAACACACCGCAGCCCCCAGCGCGGCGCATCCCCAGACACTAAGATTCAGCTCGCGCACTCGAACGCTGAGCAGCAGGCCGAGGGAGATGAGCAGCCACGGATTCAGCGTAACGCGAAGCACCGAGCCCATGGGGGTGGCCACCATCCGGCCTCCGATCTCGTGATAGGCCATCTCATCGCGGATCCAGGCCGGCAACAGCACCGCCGCCAGTGCGACGAGTAACCACAGGGAGATCGGGAACCGCAGATCCGTGGCGGAGGTCGAAGACGGGTTCGTGACCGTTCCGTGGACCGCCGGGGGCAGATCAACGCGCCCCTGGCAGTGCGGGCATACCACGCTGTCGGCCACACTGGCGTCGTACCAGACGTCTCGCCCGCACTTACATGGAACCGTCGGCATTGGCGCTTCTCGATCGATGCGTAGGGCGCCCGTGCCGCGGAAGCTCCTACGGATTCGGCGGCCCGGGATCTACTCGCCGACCGGCACCGGTGCGGCCAGAGCGTCGAAGTCCGAGATCGTGCTCCGATCGCCGCTGAGGACCATCGAGTGCAGCTTGACGACCTCGGGCATTCGGGTGTCGATCCAACGACGGGCGACGCGTTGTTTCGTCTCGCTATCCGCCCCCTGTAGGCAGAACCAATAGCCGACCAGCAGAATGATAGCCATGTCGACCAGTTTGCGGCCGTAGAGATCCATGTAGTCGGTGCCGCCCTGATCCTTGGTGAACTGGGCCGCCTCGATCAATAGGGCGACGTGCTTGCCCAGTTCGTCGACCAAGGGTTGAGCCCACTGGGGCCAGTCGCGGTCGGCCAGTTCGGCCAGGTAGCTTTCGGCGGCCCCGCTGACGACGCCGCGAACGCCGGCGATGACCTGCAGTTGGGAGGTGCCTTCGTAGATCGTCGTGATCCGGCTGTCGCGGAGGTGCCGCTCGACGGGGTAGTCCTTCATGTAGCCCGACCCGCCCAGGACCGCCACACTGTCCATCGCAACCCGCATCGACATCTCGCTGGCGTAGTACTTGGACATCGGGGTCAGCATGCCGTTGCGGCGTTTAAGCTTCCGGGCGGTGGCCTTCAGTTCCTTCTCTTCGGCCTTGTCGGTCAGCACGTCCGACTCCTGCCGGCGCAATGCGCCGTGCTCTTGATCGACGGACAGGCAGGTCCAGTAGGTCAGCGTCCGGGCGGCCTGTATGTCGATGCTCATCTCGATCAGCAGGTCACGCACCGCGGGGAAGTTGTCGATCGCGGTGCCGAACTGCTTGCGGCTCGCGGCGTATTTTCGGGCAACGCGATAGGCAGCCTCGCCGATGCCCAGGCTTTGTGCGGCAATACCGACCCGAGCCCCGTTCATCAGGCTGATGACGTAGGTGATCAGCCCGCGCTGCCGTTCGCCGATCAGCTTGCCGGGAGCGTCTTTGAAGATCAGTTCGCAGGTCGGCGAACCGTGGATGCCGAGCTTATTCTCCAGGCGGCGGACCCGGACCCACGGGCCGCGATCAACCACAAACAGGCTCAAGCCGCGGCCATCGGTGATCTCCGGCTCGCTACGGGCCAGCACGAGCAGGACCTCGCCGCAGCCATTGGTGATAAAACGCTTGACGCCATTGAGGCGCCACACGCCGTCTTCATCTTCATGGGCAACCACCTTGACGGCCTGGAGATCACTGCCGGCCTCCGGCTCGGTGAGAACCATCGCCCCGGTCGACTCACCGGCCGCCATGGGACGCAGGTACTCCTGCTTGATCTCTTCCGAGGCGAACGCGTTGATCGTCTCGGCGATGCCCTGCAGGCCGAAGATATTCATCAACGCCGCATCGGCCCGGCTTATGATCTCATTGGCCATGGTGTACAACAGGTTGGAGCAGTTCAGCCCGCCGAAGCGATACGGCAGGGTCATGCCCATCAGATCGGCCTGGCCGAGCCGGCGAATCGCCTCGGCGATCCCTGGGGCATATGTGACCGAGCCGTCATCGTTCAGGACGTTGCCGACCTGGTCGGTCTCCTCCGCCGTTGGTTCCACCACGTCGCCGGCGATTTGGCCGACGACCTTCAGGATCCGCTCGTAATTGTCGACCGCGTCGGCCGTATCCGTCGGCGCGAAGTCGAACTCTTGGGCAAACCGATACCCCTCCTCCATGATGTCCGCCGTCAGTCCGAGATCTATATGGCGGAACATGAACCGGATGTCAGCATTGTCGGTAAAGAAATTGGCCATTCGATGAAACTCCGTTCAGCTACGCCGTTACTTCGGAATTCAACATTCCCTGTTCAGCATTCGACATTCGCCGTTGGTCACTTCCCGCCGGTCCTGATCGCCTTGATCAGCTTGGGAATGACGAGGTTCAGATCGCCGACGATGCCGTAATGGGCGACGCCGAAGATGGGGGCTTCCGGATCC
>SPCN01000469.1 GCA_004525465.1 Chrysiogenales bacterium
AAGCGATAGCACGGATTGGCGAGTTCATTCAATGGAGCCAGTCCGGCCAAATATAATAGAATAGGCGTTTTCCGCCTAACACCCGCGTGCAGGCGACTCGCTCCGCTGGCGCTCCGCGAGCGCCTGACGCGGAACGTTGGGTGCTTTCTTGCAAAACGAAAAACGGCTTCCAAAATCTTGTAAATTTCGGAAGCCGTTTGAACTTGCTACAAATTGAATTGTCTCAAAAGAATTATGCTTTACGAACAGGTGCTTTTTGCTTCACTTTGAAAAGCCCGACAAAAACTGCGTAACCAAACAAAGCCCCAAAACCAATTTGCCGCATCACGCCCAATAAATCGGTAGTTTGCCATTCTTGCACCACTTTTCCATTTTCTATCTTTCTCATAAAGATACCGTGAATTTCCAAGTTCTTTTTGTTCGCAGGAGCACCCATAAAACTGCCTGTATTCACCGCCGTAGAAACAAATCGAATTGAAACATATTGCCCTTCGGCAACAATGTTGGGAAATTCCATGTCTAAGCCAGAAAAAGCGGCTTTCATGTCTTGCATAAATCCAATATATTCATCTTTATTGAAATGGAATCCATCTCCTGTGTATGTAAATTTATCATCCAAAAGCGAATCCAGTTCATTCCACTTACCATTCAAGATGGCACGAGATACGCTTAATGCAATCTCTTTGTTTTGTTCAGGTGTTGACATAATTTCTCCTTGAGAAGTTGGGTATTGACTTGCTATTTATCATGGTGCATTATATAATCATATAGTTCTTATAAGCAAGTACGCACTTATTTGTGCCATAGTACCCAAAAGGATACCGAGAAATGACAGAATCGTATTTTTGCCCAGTAACTGCCACTGTTTCTATCGTTGGTGGTAAATGGAAACCAATCATCTTGTGGATATTGTTTCAAGAAAAACGAAGATTTAGTCAGTTGAAAAAATTTATTCCTAAGATTACCCAAAAAATGCTAACGCAACAACTTCGAGAATTAGAGCGTGATGGTATTGTTCATCGAGAAGTTTATCCTGTTGTTCCTCCCCAAGTAGAATATTCGTTGACTCAAAAAGGTTACTCACTTGCCCCCATTCTACAAGCAATGGAAAAATGGGGCAATACAAATATGAAAGCATAGGTACTGTAAGCCATAAACGCACCCAACAAAGCGTGCACCCGACGTGTGGGAGTCTGCGCGGTTTAGGAGCATTTTTCTGGCTTCGGGTTTTTCCTACATCTCAAGCATTGTCCACGCCCGCCCACACGCAGGTAACGCAAACCGTTGCGAAGATTAATGTGTAATAGCGCGTAGTTTCGCGATCCCTGTTTGAGTTACCAGCACCCTGGGCACTACCGATGGAAACAATATCGTCAGATCGGCCGAGACATCGACGTAGACCGTGTTATCGCCTGCACTGACCTGAATATTGGTCACAAATGCATGCACTCCTTTTGCGGAAAGACCAGCTGTGTTCAAGCTCACATAGGATTGGGCATTGCTCCAGGTTTTTGAAGTGGGAACCAGGCTGCCGGTATCCTGAAAGACTTTCGGATCGATCTCAGCTGAAGCAGCAACTGCGGCGGCATCGGCAGCTTTTTGAACCTCGGCGATGGCATAGAAATAACGTCCCAGCTCAATGGCTAGTGCCAGAGTCGGTACCATCACCACGCCAATGAAGATCGCCCAGAAGGTCATTGAATAACCGCGCCGGTCCCGCCACAGCCTCACCAGCCCTCCTGCCGGAAAGTAGCATCCGCTCTGACTGTGAATGTCTGCCCGGGCAGACCGGGAAACAGGCTGGTCAAGGGTGCCATGAAATTGGGGACACTGCCGCTGACCTGGATCTTGAGAATGCTGCCCGCACTACCTCCCGCAGACAGGACACTGACCGAAGTGCTCTCCAATATTCCGGCCTGGGCGATGGCGGATTTGGCACCACTGATCGCATAACAGGCTGGACATTGCTGGGCAACGCTGCCCATGCGAGCGCCATGCCGAGCGGCTGCCTGCACCGCCTGCTGGGCATACACCAGCATTCCCAGGTTCACAATGGCCAGCATGACCAGGATGGCGATCGGGG
>SPCN01000341.1 GCA_004525465.1 Chrysiogenales bacterium
GAGCAGACGATCAGTACGGCGGCTCCGGTCGGGAACCGAATGGTTCGTTACATGAAATGCTCGTGGAGATGGTGCTGCTGAGGTGAGGCTGACTTCATCGTTGGAGAGAGTGTCATGAGACCCAAAACCTTACGGGCAGGCTTCGTGGTGGGGCTCCTGATCCTCTGCCCCTTATCGAGGCCCCTGGTGGGACAATCCCTGGAGGCTAGGGTCGAGATCCAAATACAGGCGGCACTCCAAGTTGTCCGGGAACACGGGGGGAGTTCGACCACGCTTTTGTACCCGCAGGCCGGAGAAACGCGAGACTCAATCTCTGAGCTTGCTCGAGCCCAGCTGGTTGATCGAGGGTTTTCAGAGTACATGGCTCCGGGCATTCCGGATGCTGGGGTAGGTCTCTTGGGCCTGGACGGGTTCGGTGAGGATTCCGACGGATTGGAGGTGTATGCGAGTCTCCATTTCTTCTCCTCCGAACGGGAGGGAGGCCTAAGAGGTTCCCAGCTTCACATCTACTTCTACCGCTATGTATTTCCCGTCACTTGCCAGGAAATTTCCTGTGCGTTTCGTGAGAGTGAGTTGGTTAGTTACGTGCACGGTGACGGGTGGCTGCCCATTGAGTGCGCTGACACCTATTTCGCGTCAACAGAGGACAAACCCGAAGCATGCCGCCGGGATCCGGCCAAACTAGAACTTTCGCTGGGGTCCGATGGTCTTATGCCCGTGAGGGTGGGTGATCATCGATGTTTCGAATCTCATTTAACGCCCGTTTCCCGCGCGGGCCTCAGAATGCGCGGTCGCGCATGAGTACATAGACTGAAGGTGAGGCCCAGCCCGGCCGCTTCGCGGACCTGCGCTTTGCAGGCCTTCTTGGTGGCAGCAGTAAAATGAGGTAGTCGCCTCCGGTCGGGAACCGAATGGTTCGTTACAAGATGGGACCCGATGAGCAGAGAAAAGCAGGTCTTCGACGGGGTGCTACGCCTTCGGGGCTCCGGCAGCCTTCTTTACTGACCTCTTCCGGGATGAGGCGGGTTTCCCCTCCGATGTCCTCCCTCCGCGCGTTTCGCGCCGTGTCAGCGGAATGACTTTGGGTTCCTGGTCGGCGGCAGAGCTGACGACGTGGATCAGCCAGGAATTGATACTCTCCCCCCTTGCCGCGGCAGCCACCGCAACGGCTCTGTGAAGGTCTGTCCCTAGCCGCACATTCAGTTTCCCGGAGAAAGGTTTTTCCGGTTCCTCGCCACGGGCAACGCATACTTCTAAGTAGTGGTCCACGGCTCGATGCATGGACGCCTTGAGCTGTTCGACAGATTCACCCTCGAAGTAGATCTGGTCTCGTAGGTCCACGACAAACCCGGAGAACAACTCCAGCTCGGTGTCGAACTCGAACACCCCGGTGTATCCCTTGTATTCCATCATCGCCCTTTTCCTTCCCTTCCGGGTTACGCAAAGTGCCCGAGCTCATCCAGAAAACTCCGAACTCGCTTTACCAGACCTCCATTCAACTTGTGAACCTGGCTCAGGGTATCGGCGTGTTTGGACATGGTATCATGTTATGGTACCAATTGTCTTTGGTCAAGATCTGGGAACAGGGTAGGTCAGGAAAGTGGGGGATCCCATCCTGTAACGCCCGGTTCAAGCTCGGGCCTTGGAGTGCGCTTACTCGCAGGGCGGAAGCCGGTGGATTGTTCTGGTCATCTGGATGCCCGGCTCCGATCTTGAACCGAATGGTTCGTTACCGCAATATTCGGTGGGCAGGTGACTCGGATCTTGGGTAACCGAGGTAAAGCCTGCTTCTCCTTCCTTCAGTCCCAGGCTCTGTTCTTGAGAGGGTATACCCATTGTGGTATATTTGAGGATATTCGAGCCGAATGCGGCTACGCCATCTTTGCAGCCCAGGAAGGGGGCAAGGCTCCGAAGGCCAAACCGTTGAAGGGAATCATCGCCGGAGCCGGGATTCTTGAGATCGTCGAAGACTTCGACCGCAACACCTACCGTGTGGTGTACACGGTGAAGTTCGCGGATGTCGTCTACGTACTACACGCGTTCCAAAAGAAGTCGAAGCAGGGGATCAAGACGCCGAAACACGAGATCGACCTGATCCGCGCTCGATTCGCAGAGGCCAAAGCAGACTACGAGGAGAGAAAGAAGTAATGCCAAAAAAGGAAAATAGGCCGGCGGTGACCGAGAGCTGCGGAAATGTGTTTGCGGACCTGGGACTCCCCAATCCTGAGGAACTCCTCGCAAAAGCCACGCTAGTCCTCAAGATCTCGGAGATTATCAAAGGAAGACATCTTTCCCAAGCCGAGGCCGCGAAGGTCCTGGGGACGACCCAACCAAAAGTGTCCAACCTCATGAATGGACGACTCCAAGGTTTCTCCATGGAGCGCCTCTTACGCTTCCTCAATGCCCTGGACAGGGACGTTCAGATTGTCGTAAAGCGACGGAGTCGGTCCCGGAAGCGGGCCAAGTTCACAGTGGAGGTCACCTGAGGGCATGAGGTTTCCTCCTGACTTCTTTGAGTCTCGCCTTGAGATGAGGCTGAAGGGAATCCAGTTACAGCAGTGGGTTTCTCGGCCAGGTTAGATCGAAAATTGCGGTAACGCCCGGTTCAAGCACGGGCCTCAGGTCCGCTTTCGCGGGTGGGCGGGGTGGCCTATCGGAGAGCTCTGGCCCGGCCCTCCGGGATCTCGCCGGGCGGAAACGGATGGGTTTTCCTGTTCAACTAGGCGCCCGGCTCCGATCTTGAACCGAATGGTTCGTTGCATGCCGATCCAAGCGGGAGGTTCAATTCAATAACATGCGACTCTGCTTCGTCTCCATTGTTACCGTCAGCACTCTCGGTCTCTGCGGTATGATTGAAGGGTGTCGCGAACCTGAGCAGTCCCCAATC
>SPCN01000416.1 GCA_004525465.1 Chrysiogenales bacterium
CCAAGCCGGTCCTGGGCCATGGAGAAGACCCATTCGGCCAGCATGCCCGAGTCGGAGGTGATCAATTCGGCGGGAACGGTCACGGTCTGCGACCAGCTCGCAAAAGGAAAAAAAGCCAGGAGCAGAAGGCAAAGAAAAAAACCGCCCCTGGTCTTCACGGCTTGCCGGCGATCCATTTTTTTACCGTTCCTCTGCAAAAACAATTTTATCCACCTGGGACAGATTGTATGAAGAACGCATCGGCAAGTCAAGCAGGGACGGGCGAAATCAGCCCCGGGGGGGGGGAAATCGGGCCGGCCTACTCGATCTCGAAGAGCAGGTGGTTGGCCAGGATGTTGTCCCCTTCGTGCACGCCCAGGGATTTGATGACCCCGGACTTGGGGGCGCGGATCTCGTTCTCCATCTTCATGGCCTCGTGGATGAGCACGATGTCGTTCTCCTCGACCCGGTCCTGGACGCTGAAAAATATCTTCTTGATGTTGCCGGGAATGAAGCTCTTGACCACGCCGGATTTGGAGGCGCTGACCGGCTTTTCCTTGTAGTAGAACAGGTTGTCGATCTTGAGCAAAGAGACGGAATAGAATTCTTCATTGACATAGATCCCCTGGGGATAACCGCCTTCATCGCGGACGATCTCCACCTGATGCAGCTTGTTGTCGACGAAGAATGAAAGCGCCCCGTCTTCACGGATTTCCCCGATCAGGATATCAAGTTTTTTGCTGTCTATTTTGATTTCGGTCGGTGAATGGAAAGTAGCGCTATTGGCGATCTCCACATCCACTATTCTCTTATCAATCTGAAATTTATATTTCAATGTGCACCTCAAAAGCCGCCAAAGAGTCTTTTTAAAAGGCCTGGCTGCTTCATTTTTTCCAGCTTGGCCTTGTAATTTTTTTTGCGGTTGTCGATATGAAAATTGGCGGCCAGCAGGGCAGCGGCAACAAGCGCCTGCTCCTCAGTGTTTTTCAGCTTGCTGAAGTCGAACTTCAAGTTCAGGAAATCAATAATGGTCTCACCGTTGCGCAGGTCCTGGTTCTCCAGCAGGTGCTTCAGAAAAACCAGGTTGGTGCGAATGCCGCGAATGATGATATTGTCCAGGAAGATGCGCATGTCGTTGATGGCGTTCGGGCGCTCCACAGCGTAGGTCAGGATCTTGCCGATGAAGGGATCATACATCGGCGTGACCCGGGCCCCGGTGTAGAGAGTGGTCTTGAAGACATTGCGGATGGTCGAGTAGTGGAAAAAATGGCTGATCTGGCCGGTTGAGGGAAGGAAGTTGTTGTAAGGATCTTCGGCCATCAGCGAGACAAGCAGCACATGGTGCTTGGGCTTGACGATCTTCACTCCATGCACATGATGCAGCAGTTCGCCGCGGGAGATCACCACCTGCTTTTTCAGGAAATTCGAGGTCAAATGGACCTCGGAGATCAGGGTGTTGATCTGGAAGGTGGGGTTGATCTCGGAAAACAGGCATTCGTCGTTTTCCACGATGAACTCGACATAGCCCAAACCAACGTAGTTGATCTTTTTGAGCAGCACCTGGGAACGCTCGTAGAGACAGGCACGCAAGCGCTCGCTCAGGTTGGGGGAGGGCGATTCCTGGAATATCTTTTGAAAACGGCGCTGGATGGACGACTCGATCTCAGGCAGAAAAAGGATATTGTCCTTGATGTCACGGAAAAACGGGATCTCGATGTGGCGGGCATAAGGCCTGAATTCCTCGAAAAAAACGCCGTTGTGAGTGTTCTCTTCCCGTTTCAACAGGTTGGCGATCTGATCCTGGGCGTCGCGCCGGTAATCGGCCACGCGGATGCTCCGGCCGCCCGATCCTTTCAACGGTTTGATGATGATCGGGTAATTGAAATTGCTGTGGCAAGCCTCGAAATCCAGAGGGCTCTTGATCAATTCCGAGAATTTTATGACCGGTAATCCCAGGGAAGCGGCGGTCTCCCGCAATTTGATCTTGTCCTCCACAGCGGCCAGCACCGAGCTGTCGGGGCCGACGAAGCTAATGTTGTTGTCCCGGCAGAGTTTTGCGAACTCCGGACTTTCAGCAAGAAAACCATAGCCGGGATGGATATAATCGGCTTGGACTTCCCGCGCTTTTTCCAGGATGGCTTCACTGTCCAAATAACTGTCTTCCAGTCGCGAAGAATAGAATTTATAACTGCGGTCGGCAAGTTTGACCGGCAAGCTCAACGAATCTTCAGGCGAATGCATCAGCAGGGTTTCCATGCCCATGCTGTTCAGAGAATTGATGATGTCCAGGGCGATGACGCCCCGGGTGGGAATCAGTACTTTTTCTTTCATTTCCTCACCTTAGAGGGGGATATTGCC
>SPCN01000365.1 GCA_004525465.1 Chrysiogenales bacterium
CAGCGGCAGCGCCGCGCCGACCAGACAAACCAGCAGCAACAAAACCAATCTCTTCATGCGTCCTCCTTGAATCGCTCGGATGAGCCGGCAAAACGCGTCCGGTCAATCATAGCATAAAAGGCAAACGGGGCGGGGATCCGCTCCGGCATTGGCATGGTTTGCAAAAAAGCAGGAACAATTATTGGTCAGGGGATGATGCCGCGCTGACGTTGTTCCCGCCGTTTTTCGGAGCGGTCGACGATCAGGGCGGTCGCCGAGTCGCCCAGGACGTTGAGCACGGTGCGGCACATGTCGAGGATGCGTTCCACGCCGATGATCAGGCCAATGCCCTCGGCGGGAATATTGGCCGCGCCCAGTACCATGGCCAGCGTGATGATGCCGATGCCGGGAATCCCGGCCGTGCCTATGGCGGCGAGAGTGGCGCTGAGAATGATGATCAACTGTTTTTGCAGGGGCAGCGAATATCCGAACACCTGGGCGATAAATACGACGCTGACACCATGGTAGATGGAAGTGCCGCTCATATTGATGGTGGCTCCCAGGGGCAGGATGAAGGAGGTGATGTCACGGTTGACGCCCAGCTTCTGCTCGCAGCTGATCATGTTTTCAGGCAGAACGGCATTGGAACTCGAAGTGGAAAAAGCCAGCAGGCCGACGGCGCTCAGGTTGCGGAAAAAATGGACGGGGTTGGTGCGGGCCAGAAACAAGACGGCCAGGCCGTAGTAACCGAACAGGAACGCCGCCATGACACCGATGGTCACCAGGGAATAGCGCAGGAGCGAAAGGAGAAAGTGGAAGCCGAACTGGGTCACAACCGAGGCGATCAGGGCGAAGACGGCAAACGGCGCCAGTTTCATCACCCCTTTGACCAGAGCGATAAGGGCATCATTGACCGCCTGCAGGAGTTCCAGCACTTTTTCCCTTTTTGCAGAGGCGATCAGGGAAAAAGCCAGGCCCAGAAGCACACTGAAGGTGATCACGGCCAGCATATCGCCCTGGGCCAGGGCGGCAAAGGGATTGGCGGGGATGAGATCGAGAAAAAAATCGGCGGGTTTTTTCTTTTTGCCGACACTGGAGTCGATTTGCTTTTGAAAATCCGCATTCGTCCGGATCTCGGCCATGAGAGCCTGTTTTTTTTCGGGATCCAGGTGCTGGCCGGGTTTGAAGATGTTGGCCGCCGTCATTCCCAATGAAACGGCGAAAATCGTACTGATCAGGAAAAAGGACACTCCTTTCAAGCCTACCCGGCCCAGTTTTTTCAGATCAGCGAATCCGGCCGTGGCGGCCATGATGGAGACCATGATCAGCGGGATGGTGATCATTTTCAGCAATTTGATGAAAAGATCCCCCAACGGTTTGATATAGGCGGCGGCCTGCCCCAGTTTGAGCATCGCCAGCAGCGAACCGACGATCGCTCCGCCAAGCAGCCCGATAAAGATCTTTGTGTGCATTTTCATGATTTTCCCCGGTCGGCAGGTTCTTGTTCTAGGCCAAGGAACGATTCGACCATGGACAAAAATAGCAGAAAGCCCGGCGCCTGTAAATAGCGAATCTTCCCGGGGAACGATCAAGGATTCGTTCCCAGGATGGAATATCCGCGAATACTAAGCTTTTATTCGAGCAAAAGCCCGAGAATTTTTTTCAGCAGTTCCGCATCGTCGGGGAACTGGCCCACACCGGGAAGGCGCCTCAGGAGTTCGGCCCACCTTTTGTCCTGTTTGAAAACCTTCCTGAACAGCGGCAGGCTTTCTTCCACTTTGCCCGAAGCGGCCATGGTGACCGCGGGCCAGAAGATCATTTCCGGGTTCTGCGGGTAAATGCCCATGGCCAGGGTGTATTCGCGCAGCGCCGCCTCCACGTTGTTGGCGGTCAGGTGGTCATCACCCAGGTTCATGTGGTTATATGCCTTGGCCACCATGAGTAGCCGCTGCAATTCCTGCAGGGGTTGGGGATGGTCTTCTACGCGCAGGTCATAGACACGGTTTTTCCAGGGCGTACCGGAGGTTTTGCCGTTGACCACCATGATGGCCGCCGATTGCCGGCCGCGGATATCGCCCCCCTCTTTTTCGGCCGCCAGCAATGCCGCCATCAGGCGATCCGCCAATTCCCCGGGAGCGGCTTCAAAAGCCCTGGCCATGGCATCCCACACGGTGTTTCTTTCCATCATGTTGGCCTGGCAGGAGTAGTTTTTGCCCTGGCAGTGGCCCGCGGCCGGGATGCATTTTTCCCCTGTGTGCACGGCCACGTTGCCCAGGCGATCGACCATGGCCACTTGCCTGACCCCGGGGAATTTGTCTGTCAGCAAGAGGGCGGCCAGGGCTTGCGGGGCGGTTTTTTCCGCCCGCAGCAATTGCAGCCCTAATGGTCCGTAACCGGGTTCGACGAATGACTGGGTGGCAACGGCGCCTGTCCCGGCTTCGGCCCAGGTAACGACCGATCCCACTGAAAACCAGTGTGACTGCACTGCCACGCCCATTTGGCCGTTGGCCGGATCATAGGCCACGATGGAATAGGTGGCGGCCGGGCGGACCGGTTCGGATCCCCGCAGGGAAGTTGCGGTGCTGGCAATAACAGCTATCAGGAAAAAGAAAAAAAACGATCTTTTATTGTATTGCATGTCTTCCTCCCTGCAGATGATAAGAGATTTTCATTTTATTGCCAACCCCTGGTTGTCGGCTCGGCCACTTTGGCGAATGCA
>SPCN01000281.1 GCA_004525465.1 Chrysiogenales bacterium
ACGATCAGCATGGCATCGCCGTAAGAAAAAAAGCGATAGCCTTGGGCAATGGCCTGGCGGTAAGTTTCCTGCAGCAGGTCCTGGCCTGCAAAAGCGGCGGCCAGAATGAACAGCGAGGACCGCGGCAGGTGAAAATTGGTGAGCAGCTTGTCCACCATGCGGAAGTGGAATCCCGGACTGATAAAAATATCGGAATCGAACTCCTGGCATGGTTCGGACAATAGCGCGTAACTCTCCAGGGCACGGACCGAGGTGGTACCGACAGCAAGAAGTTTCTTGTCCTGCTCCTTTAAAGCCAGGATTCGATGGGCTACTTCAGCAGCGATCCTGATTTTTTCGCTGCCCATGCGGTGCCGGCTGATATCCTCGGCTTCGATCTTCTGAAATGTTGCCTCGCCAACCTCCAGGGTTATCTCCAGCAGCGGATTGCTCGAGCGGATGCGTGCCAGAACCTCTGGAGTGAAATGCAGCCCGGCTGTGGGAGCGGCAATGGAACCGGCATTCCGGGCATAGATTGTCTGATAGCGCTCCAGGTCAAAACTGCGATAATTAATCGCTTCAGCGGATTTGCGCTTGATATACGGCGGCAGCGGCGCATAGCCCTGGGCCAGGACTTGCTCATATTCGCGGTTGCAAAGCAGCAGGCGCCGGCCGCGCCGACCCGTTTCGAGCACCTCGGCCTCCAGCCCGTCCGCGCCGCAGAATATCGCTCCCAGGTTGAAATACTTTGCCGGCTGGCAAAGAACTTCAACTTTTTTGTCGCCCAGGTTCCGCACCACCAGCATTTCCACTGCCTTGCCGCCGATGCGGCCCAGCAGGCGGGCCGGCCGCACCCGCGAATTGTTCATTACCAAAAAATCGTCGGCAGCGAGCACATCGGGCAGCTGCTTGAAAGTGGCATGGGTGATTTTACCGCTCTTGCGATCCAATACCAGCAACCTGGATTCATCGCGGCGATCGGTGGGAAAACGGGCGATCCGTTCGGCCGGTAAAACAAAATCAAAATCGGTTAATTTCATTAAATGTATGTTGGGGCGAGTTTGCGCCCCCTTCGGCGGGGAAAAACCCGCCCGCGAATGCCAGGGAGGGTTACAAACCCTCCCCTATCCATAAACCCTATTTCGTCTTTCCCTTCTTTCCGGCAAAATCAACGGCGATCTTCATGATGGCAGCCACTTTCAACAGGAATGGAAAGCGTCAGGCAATAAAAACTATTCTTCCTCTTCCTTGACCCGGCCTTCCCTGACCGCCTCGTCGATGATTTTTTTCTGCTGATGGCTCGGCACTTCCTCGTAGTGGGAGAATTCCATAAAAAAACTGCCGCGGCCGCCGGTGATCGAGGTCAGGGTGGGCTCGAAATCGAGCAATTCCGACATGGGCACCATGGCCTTGACCACGTGGTTCTTGCCCTTGATCTCCATGCCCTGGATCTTACCGCGCCGGCCGCTGAGGTTGCCGTTGATCTCACCCATGAACTCTTCGGGTATGACCACTTCCACCTTCACCACCGGTTCGAGGATGGTGGGCTTGGCCGCCTTCATGGCCAACTTGAAAGCCATGGACGAGGCCATTTTGAAAGCCATATCCGAGGAATCAACTTCATGGTGACTGCCATCGTACAGTTCCACTTTGAAATCGACCACCGGATAGCCGGCCAGCACGCCGGTATTCTTGGCTTCGACGATTCCTTTCTCTATGGCCGGAACGAAGTTGCGCGGAACAGACATGCCGCTCAGGGCATTGACGAACTCGAAATCACCGCCGCGCGGCAGGGGTTCCATGCGGATGAGCACGTGGCCGTATTGGCCGCGGCCGCCGCTCTGTTTCTTGTATTTCTTTTCCACATCTGATTTTCCCATTACGGTCTCGCGGTAGGCGATCTTGGGAGGCTTCATCATCACCTCAACCCCGTACTTGTGCTTCAGCTTGTTGACCACCAGCTCGACATGCAGCTGGCCGTTGCCTGAGATTACCAGCTCCTTGGTCTGCGGGTCGCGCAGCATACGCAAAGTCGGGTCCTCTTCCATGATGCGCTGCAGGGCGTTGGAGATCTTGCCCTCATCGCCCCGGGCTTTGGGCTCGATGGCGAAGGATATCGACGGGACGGGGAATTCGATATCCGGCAAGCGGATCTTGTCGGCCTTTGTAGTCAAGGTATCCCCGGTTTGCGTTTCCTTGAGCTTGGCCACGGCCACTATATCACCGGCCTGCACCTCCTCTCCAGCGCTTTCCTGGATTTTACCCTGAAGTAAAAACAGTCCGGCCACCCTCTCTTCGACTTCCTTGACGGAATTGAAATAAAAAGTATCGGGTTTGAAAGTCCCGGAAAAAACGCGGATCAATGAGACCTTGCCGGTAAAAGGATCGGAGATGGTCTTGAAAACCAGCCCGGCGAAAGGGGAAGCTTTGCCGACCTTGACTTCGCTTCCGTTCTTGGCGGTCGCGGCAGCCACTTCGGTCGGGGCCGGACAGAAAGCGATGATAAAATCCAGCAGCTGACTCACGCCGCGGTTGCTGAGAGCATCGCTGACCAGGACCGGAAAAACATTGCGCTGAACCATGGCGTCCTTCAACCCGGCGCGAATTTCCTCGGTACTAAGGCTGCCCTCGGCGAAATATTTTTCCATGAGTTTTTCATCGTTTTCGGCGATCTTCTCCAGCAACGCTTCGCGGCGCAGGCTGATCTCGTCCTTGAGCTGATCGGGAATGGGAATCTCAGTGCTTTCGCCTTTGTCATCGCTGCCGAACTGGTAGGCTTTCATTTCGATCAAATCCACCAGACCGCTGAAATCTGGGCCCTTGCCGATCGGATAGTGCACGGCCACAACGTTCTTGCCGAAAATTGCGCTAAGTGCGTCGAAGACCTTGTCAAAATCGGTCAGGTCCTTGGTCAATTTATTGATCACGAACAGCAGTGGTTTCTGCATGGTGGTCATGGCCTCGAAAAATTTCTCGGTCTGAACCTGAACGCCCTCTTGGGCTGAGATCACCATTATCCCGGTTTCCACCACGCGCAGCGTAACCATGGTCTCCCAGATGAAGTTGGCGAAGCCGGGAGTATCGAGTATGTTGATCTTGCTTTTATCCTTATAGGCATAGGCCAGGGCCGCCTGGATAGAAATTTTGCGGGCGATCTCCTCCTCGTCAAAATCGGTGACCGTATTGCCCTGATCCACCTTGCCCAGGCGGTTGACCATTTTAGTGTTGTAAAGCAAAGCCGATACCAGACTGGTTTTCCCACTCTGACCATGGCCGATCACGGCCACGTTGCGTAAATTTTCGCTCATTGTATCCTTCATGTTTTTCCTCCTGGTTTAATCTCGACAAGCAGTGAAAAATCGGCCACGGCTGTCAGTAGTTCATCGATGTGCTGCAGTAAAGCGATGCGGTTTCTGCGCAAAGGCATGTTCTTGTCCATCACCAGAATCTTTTCAAAAAATCGATCGATGATCGGTTTCATCTCCAGGATCTCAGAACTGGCCTGCAGATAATTCTTA
>SPCN01000240.1 GCA_004525465.1 Chrysiogenales bacterium
ACCTTGGCGTTCATCTTGCTCAATACCTTGGTGATCGCCGCTGTCAGCGTCGTCTTGCCGTGGTCCACGTGCCCGATCGTGCCAATATTCAAATGCGGCTTGTTGCGATCAAATTTCTCTTTGCCCATGCTTGCCTCCTAAAAATATTTCTTTTAGCCAAAAACCAAATCAAAGCCCTCGATCAGGGTCGAACTGATGACCTCATCCTTACCAAGGATGCGCTCTGCCAGCTGAGCTACGAGGGCGCTCAAAAGCGGGAGACGGGATTCGAACCCGCGGCCTAAAGCTTGGAAGGCTTTAGCTCTAGCCAACTGAGCTACTCCCGCGTCCCAATTGGGCAGGGGAGGATTCGAACCTCCGAAGACTTGCGTCAACGGGTTTACAGCCCGTCCCATTTGACCACTCTGGAACCTGCCCTCACTTTTCATTTTCCACTTATCACAAGCTGGCGAAGGGATTTGAACCCCCGACCGGCTGATTACAAATCAGCTGCTCTACCAGCTGAGCTACGCCAGCGTGAAAAAAAGAGTATAGCAGAGCTATACCTGTTCTGTCAATCATTTTCGACTCTATGGCCTTCGCAGGGAATTGGATTATAGCTCTTTTTAGAATGGAAAGCAAGATGTTTGCCAAATTTTTTTTAATTTTACCGTCAGCGGGTTATAATGGCCATAATGAAGCAGATGATCTTCCTGTTTGTTGATGGCTGCGGCGTGGGCCGGGCCGATCCCGGCAACCCCTTTTTCATGGCCAAAAGCAGTTATCTGCCTTTTTGGCCAGGCGCCATGGTTCTGCCGGACGGCACACCCATCGCAACAATAGACGCCACCTTGGGCATTCCCGGCTCGCCCCAGAGTGCCAGCGGCCAGACGGCGCTTTTTTGCGGCGTCAAAGCCGCGGAGATCGCAAACCGCCACCGCAACGGCTACCCCGACCAGGTTTTACGCAGCATCATCCTGAAAAAAAACCTGCTGTCCGCACTGCAAAAAAATGGGGTTTCGGCCCGCTTTCTCAACGCCTACCCGCTTTTTGAGGATTATTTCAGCAGCAAGCACATCGCAATCAAGCCCGACGGCCGTCTCTGGTTTTCCACAGTCTTTCCGGAACGTTTCAAAAGGATGGTCTCGGTGACTTCCTGCATGATGCTGGCCAGCGGCCAAAAGCCTTTCGGGGCAGCCGCCATCCAGAGGAAAAAAGCCTTGTACCAGGACTATTCCAACCGCCAGCTCAATGAACAAGGGCTTTCCCTACCAGAGTTTTCACCGCAAAAAGCCGCGGACATCATTTATCACGCCTCACGGCGCTTCGAATTCATTCTATACGAATATTTTCAAACCGACCTCTACGCCCACCGCCGGCCCTTCGAAGATTGCGTCGGCTTGATCCGCGAACTCGACATCCTGATCGGTGCCTTGCTGTCGCGCCTGGACAGAAATCGCGACACCCTGGTCCTGACCAGCGACCACGGCAACCTGGAGGATTTCCCGCTGCGCGGCCATAACCGCAACCCGGTGCCGTTCCTGGCCTGGGGACGGCACGGAGAGCGCCTGCGCCGGAAGATCATGTCTCTTTCCGACGTCGCCCCGGAAATAATGAATGTTTTTTGAGCTAGAAACATACTATTCAAATCGGGACCAGTATTTGCTAAAATGAACCGAGGGGGATTTTTAAGGATGACGAAGGAAGTCCATTTCCAGTTTCCTTGGGATTCGGACGTTAGGAGGAGACCGCCCCTGTGGGAGATGATTGGGAACTCCTTGTGGTTGGGCCGCACCGCCTTGTGTTTGACAATAAGCACCTGCATTTTGTTTTTCAGCGGCTGCAGCCGGAGCGAGGACCCACCTGTATCCCCAACGCCAAGGCCGTCGCACTTCGGTGTCGTCGAAGCCTGGGTAGACTACCAGGAAGCACAAAACCTGGGCTTTGAAATCGTACGCCGCTTCATACTCTGGGGGCGGGTCCAGCCTAAACGAGACCAGACCACCTGGGATTGGCTGGATTATGATGTGAACAAAATCCATGAATACGGATTCGATGTGCTGCTGACCCTGCTCCCCTTCGCGCAGTGGGACCAGAATTCCTGCCGCCAGGGGGCCACCCTTTTCGGGCCCCCATGCGACATCAAGGCGTACAGGGCTTTCGTAGAAGCAATTGTCGAGCGCTATGATGGCGATGGCACTGAAGATATGCCCGACCTGAAGCAGGGCGTCCATTTCTGGGAGATTTTCAATGAGCCGGCGCTCCCGGGAGGGACCGAAGGATACGAGGTCACGGCTGACGAGTACCTCGACCTTCTTGAAAACACGTATCCGATTATCAAAGAACGATGCCCGGGATGCGAAGCCCTACAAGGAGGCGAAGCGGGGGTCGTCCCGCAAACCGTCTCCTATATCGAACGCTATCTTGGTCTTGGGGCGTCACGGTTTTTCGATATCGCCAATGTTCATTTCATTCACGCCGATTTTTTTGACGAGAACTTGTTCGCCGATAAATTTATGGCCCTTCTCGCAAAATATGGCGTGGCCAAACCGGTATGGATCACAGAGGTCCAGATCCAATTTGGACCCGGAGCTGCGCCGCCCGGATTCAGCGAAAGTGAGGCAGCCGCTGAAATGGTCAAAGCCTATGTGCGCGCTTTCGGGCTCGGAGTGGAGCGGATTTTTTATACTGTAGTCAAGGCGAATCCCATCTTCCCCGCCATGGTCAACCGCTCGGCACTGATCGATGTCGCAGGTAGACGGCGCGCCCCTTATTATGCCATGAAGACCATGATCGCCCAATTGAAGGGCTTTTCCCGGGTAGAAAAAATTGCCCCATGCCAATATCGTTTCCATCTGCCAGATAAACCGGTTTATGTGTTATGGGGAAGCGGTTCCCTTCCTCCTGAAATTACAGGTATGGTGAGCGTGTTTTCCGTTAGCGGAGACAATTCATCCATGGAAGCCTCATCCATTTCGCTGACCGAAAGTCCCATTTTCGTCATCAGGCAATAGGATGTATCAGAATGACCTTACCCCGCGACCCGGATGAATCAAGAAATCATTCATCTGCAGCGAGTCATCGAAGGGAACAACACCGAGATCCGTTCCACCCTGCAGCAATATACGGCACTGGTGGAGGCGCAGCGCCGGCAGATCAGCCAATGGCGCGAAGACATTCTGAACGGAGAGGCAGGCATGATTCGCCAATTCACCCTGGAGGCTATCGATCATTTCTGGGCCGAACACCTGGCCGTTATCTCAGATATCAGGGAAAATATCCACCTTTTCCGCCTAGCGGGGAAAGTTCCCATTGACCAGTTTCATAGTCAAATTCATAGGGAATTTTCTACTTTGAAAAATAAGATCAATGCCGCTGTAAACACATCGGTGCGGCAGCTGAAAAAAGTCGACGCTGGTTAAGCTGCGGCAAACCGACACAAAAAACCGGAAGCGACTTGGGTATACCTGGAAAACGACAATCCCTTTTCCGAGTTTTTTTCCTGCCTTATTTCCTCCCGCAATATCGGCTTCCAGGCAGCGGCCAGTTCGCCCGTCCAACTCCTGTTTTTTTTGCCATTGTTGCTGCTTTTAATGCTTCTAAAACGGATAAAACAAATGCTTAAACGCCCAAAATAGACATTTACAGCGACGTTACTCCGGTGATCCTGGAATTGTTCTGAGACGGTTTGGGTAGGGGCGTTCCGGTGGAACGCCCTGTTTCAGTTAGGATCAATCCAGGGCGATTCAACGAATCGCCCCTACGGAAACAAAATCCTTTTCAGAACAAGAAAAAAAACATTTCACTTGACAATTCGTTCTAAATATAACATAAACGTATACGTACACTTTAATCATACCCTAACGAATACAGGAGACATTAATGAAAAATGCGGTTTTTGAACGCCATGAACTCTGCCGGCGCCTGGGCATCGAAGGAAAAACGCTCGATGAATGGCTGCAATGCAAGATCATTGGTCCTTTTGGTTTCAGCGATGACCATACTCCCCTTTTCACCG
>SPCN01000287.1 GCA_004525465.1 Chrysiogenales bacterium
GGAAGATATGGAGACCGCACCCTACCTGTTGTTCACCATCAGCGATGCCGAAGGCAACGTCGTTCGCGAACTGCGCGCCAAACCTGACAAGGGCATCAACCGCCTGGCCTGGGACCTGAGCTATCCCTCGCCGTTCCCAACCAAGTTCGAAAGCAAATTCAATCCCTTGGCCAAGGATGATAGCGGCCTGATGGTCATGCCCGGCAAGTACAATGTGACCGTGGCCAAAGTGATCGACAATGTGGTCACGCCGCTGGGTGAAAGCCAGGAATTTGCGGCAAGAATTCTGACCAATGCGACCCTGGCCGCCCCGGACCGGCCGGCCCTGGTGCGCTTCCAGCGCCAGGTAGCCGAACTGACACGGGTGGTGCAGGGGGCCATTGAGCTGGTCTCTGAATTGAATGGCAAGCTGGCGCGCATCAAGCAGACCCTGATGACCCTGCCCGAGGGCTCAGTCTCGCTGCTGGGCCAGGCGACGACAGCTGAAAAGAAACTGGATGAAATCATTTACGCCATCCGCGGCCTGGAGCCCAAGGCCAGCGACGAGGAGATCCCGCCGACGCACGTGCCTCTCTGGTCGCGCCTTTCAACCATCATCTACAACCAGTACGGCACCACGGCCGATCCCGGCAAAAGCCAGATGGACGGCATCGAGATCGTAAAGGAGGAACTCGCGCCGCTGCTGCTCAAGCTCAAAAGCATCGCCCAAGGAGATCTCCCTAAGCTGGAAAAGGAACTGGACGCCGCCCACGCCCCCTGGACGCCGGGCCGGCTGCTGGAGTTGCAGGATTGATCAAAGTGCTTGGCAACAGGGACGGGTCATAAAAACCCCGTCCCTGTTTTTTTCTATCTTCCCTTCAGTTTGCTAAGATTTACCGGTTCAGAAAACTTTCACCCATTATACTCCATCCCTCATGGCCTGCGCCAAGGAGAAATGATCACCTGAAAAGCGAATTCTAAACGCAGCGATCCGAAAGGTCAAAGACGCCGCAATGCCGGTCAGCAGGTATTTCTCGAACCGTTCCTGAAGTTCTTTATTTGATTTGGAGATTCTTGAATAGCGCGCTCAATTGACCGCGGTTCTTTACCCCGAGCTTCTGAAAAATCCGGTAAATGTGATTCTTCACGGTGCCAATAGAAATAAACAGCGCATCTTCGATCTCCTTGTTGCTCTTGCCCTTGAGCAAATATTGGATGATCTCTTTTTCCCTTGTCGAAATACGGTATTTATTAAAATAGTGGTCCATGGCCGCTTCGGTCTTGATGCGCGCGGCCAGGCGCTGAATGCGGGTGCGGTACCAATAGATGAAAAGGACGATGGCCGCCAGCGTCAGCAAGCCCCGGAACCACCAGGTCTGCCAGAAAGGCGCGCGGATGAGCAGGCCCAGCGAAATGCCCTTCTGGTTCCAGACTCCCTCGTTGTTCGACCCCCTGACCCGCAGCCGGTAGCGGCCCGGTTTCAGGTTGTCCAAAGTGACCGTATGCTCGAAGCCCAGGTCGTTCCAGGCGCTGTCGCGGCCGTCGAGGCGGTAGGCGAACTGGTTCATGTCGGGGCGAATATAGCTCAGGGCGGTGAACGAAAAAGTCAGGTTGTTCTGGTTATGGGGCAATACGATATCTTCCGCCAGGATGATGGATTTTTTCAGCGGCGACGCGGGAGCGATCGCCACCGGCCGGTTGTGGATGCGGATGTCGGTGAACGCCAGGGGCGGGACGTAGCGGTTGGGCCGGGACAGCCAGGGTTTGATGGAAAGCAGCCCCAGGGAGCCGCCGAAAAAGATCTCGCCGTTTTGCCGGCGCAGGCGGGAGTCATAGATGAACTGGATGGGCGAAACCCCGTCGCGGCTGTCGAACTCGGTGAAGGTCCGCGTCTGCATGCTGAAGCGCGACAGGCCGCCGCTGCTGCTGATCCAGAGGTTCTCGGCATCGTCCTCGATGATGCCCAGGATGAAATTGCGCAGCGTGGATCCCGGAGCGCTGTAATGCTCGAAGTGCATGCCGGTGCTCGCCGCCGTCATCAGGTTGAGGCCGTTGGAGGTCCCGACCCAGAGGCGTCCTTGCGCGTCCTGGTGCAGCATCATCACGTAGTTCTGTGTCTCCTTGTCCAGGTCCGGCGGATCGAGAAAATAGCGGGTAAATTTGTCGCGGCCTCGATCATACAGGTTCAGCCCGCTCTCCGTGCCGATCCAGATATTGCCGGCGCGATCCTCAAGGATGGGATTGACATGGCTGTTGCTCAGGCTGCCGGGATCGTTGGCATCGTGCCGGTAGCGCTTGAAAGTGCGGGTCTGCCGCTGCCAGCGCAGCAGGCAGAAATCGGAGCCGATCCAGACATCGCCCCGGGAATCTTCCCGGATCGAGGCCACACGGGTAAAGCCAAGGGTGGCGGGATCATCGTCCCTGGCCGGGAACAGTTCCTTCCTGACTGTCCGGGGATCGAAGCGGACGAGGCCGCCGGCGGTGGCCGCCCACAGCTCGCCCTCGCGGGTCAGGCAAAGAAGGCCTACCGTATCGAAATCCGCCGGGCCCGGGTTGGCCGGCCCCAGCGAAAAACGCTCGGCCGCTCCGCTGCCGGGGTCGTAGCGATAGAGCCCGGCAGGCCCGGCGCCGACCCAGATCCCTCCGCCCGGGTCCTCGGCCAGGCCGTGGATCCTGAACTGTTCCTGCGAGTCTTCCCGGGAAGTGAAATTCACGTGCTGGCGAAAAAGAGTGGGTTGCGGCTTGAACTTGAGGAGGCCGCGACCATAGACGCTGACCCAGCACCCCCCGGAGCGGTCGTGAAAAATTCCACCAATGAACTCATCGCGGGGATTGCCCTCACCGTTGAACTGGTCCTGCAGAACGACCCTCTGCCAGGAGCCCCGGCGCATATGGAACATGTAGAGGCCCTGGTGGGTGCCCACCAGCAGCATTTCGGGATTATCGGGGCATTCATTGATGAAATAAACGCGGTTGGAATACGGATCGGGCAACGCCGCCGCTGGCAGGCGAAATCGCTGCCAGGAGTTGCGCTGGGGATCGAAGCGCTGGAGATAGCTCCTGTCTGTGCCGACCCAGATGATCCCCGGTTGGCTTTTCGATTCAAAAATCTCAAACACGCTGTTGTCGCCGATGCTGTTGGCGTTTTGCGGATCGTGCCGGAACACCTCGAAGCGCTCCGACTCGGGCAGAAAGCGATGGAAACCGTCGGCCGTGCCCACCCATATCCGCTGGCGGGAATCCTCGAGCACCATGCGCACATTGTTGCTGCCCAGGGTGCCGGGCCGCGAGGGATCGCTGCGGAAGCTCCGGCATTTTCCCGTTTTCGTATCGAAGAGGCCCAGCCCGCCGTCTGCGGTCGCCACCCACAGGAAACCGGGCCTGGCACTCCACTTGCACAAGGAATTGATGAGGTTCCCGGTGAGAGAATCGGGA
>SPCN01000304.1 GCA_004525465.1 Chrysiogenales bacterium
AGATCAATCCCAAAAATGAAAATGCCCTGAAGATGCTTGAAAAACTGGCGGTTCATTAACCCGGGGAACTGTCCATGGCGCTCCCGGCAAGGGTTGGGGGCTATTGCGAACGCAGGGTGACGACCATGATCTCACCGGGCGGCCACAAGCGCATCCTGGGGCCCCAGGTGCCGGTGCCGCGGCTGACCAGCACAGTCATCCCTTCTATTTCGTAGCGCCCGGCCAGCAGCGGGTTCACCATCCTGGTCGCAATGCTCAGCGGCCATATCTGGCCGCCGTGGGTGTGTCCCGACAGCATCAGGCCGACCCCGGCCCGGGCCGCCGATTTGGCCGCAGCCGGGACATGAGCCATCAGGATCAACGCCCCGATGGCATGTTTCCCGTTTGGGTTCCACTCCGGCACCGTCTGCTGCCGGTCGTGCCGGGACAGATGACCGCGGCCGGCCAAAAACAGCCCCGGTGCCGGTTGCACCTGATCATCGCGCAGCGTGCGCAAGGGGCTCTCGGCCGGTTCGGCGGCGCTTCCGGAAGGGCTGCCGTGCGAGCCATGGTTCCCGTCCACGGCCCAGACGCCCAACGGGGCTTGGAGACGCCGCAAGGCCGGGAAAAAGTCCGCGGTCGAAGTTCCGTGCCCCTCAAAAATATCACCCAGCACCAGGATCATGTCCGGTTTCAGGGCCTGTACCTGGGAAACCCGGGCCTGTAGCCACTTGGGCCCGATCAGCGCTCCGAGGTGGAGATCGGATATGGCCGCCAACCGCGTGCCATCGAGCGTTTGCGGCAACCCCGGCAGGCGCACCTCATAGCGAACGACCACGGGCGGTCGCAGCCCCTGGAAGAGGGCCAGCAGCGCCAGCAGGCAGCCGGCGAACATTGCCCAGCCCCTGATTTGCGCGGCCCGGCGCGGGAAAAAGCGGCCAAAACCCAGTAGCAGGTCGACCGGGAAGAGGCAGGTGAAGACCAGGAACAGCGAGCCTACCAGGGTCATGGAGAGAAATTCAAAGAGCGTCGCCCAGGAACCAGAAGCATCGTGCCCCAGGAAGCGCCCCAGAAACAGAAGCAGCGCCAAAAACAGGGCTGCGAACAAGAACGCTGGCCGGGGGATTTTCCGGAAGCGGGGGATGGAAGAGACCCGCCAGAGCACATAGGCCAGCAGCAGGGCCGAAGCCAGGGTCAAGTACATTCCATACATCGGTTCAGACCATTTTCCTTCCCGGTGCTCCGCCAGGGTGGCAACGGCAAGTCCAATCCGGGGTTTCGAGGATACAACATATCCGAGAATTCCGCAACCCGCAAAACCGAAGTAGTGAATGTACCTTTATTTTTTTGCCGCCGCGGCCAGTGCTTGCCGCTCCTCCAGGTATTCCCAGCGCAGGTAGGCGGTTCGCAATTCTTCTTCCAGTTCCAGTAGGCGCGCATTGGCTGAGGCAATGTCGCTCCCCTCGCCGCGGTAAAAAGCGGGGTCGGCCAGGGAGTGGTAGAGCCGTTTTTTTTCCGCTTCCAGCCGCTCCAGCAGTGCCGGCAGGGCCTCCAGCTCCCTTGCTTCCTTGAAGCTCATCCTGACCGTCGCCGGGCGGGGGCGTGGCGGCGGTTTGGGGGAGGATTTTTCAACGGCCGGAACCTGAGGGATCACTTTTTGGCGCAGCCAGTCGTCGTAGCCGCCCACGTATTCCTCGATCTTTCCCTGGCCGCTGAAAACCAGAGTGCTGGTCACCACGTTGTTCAGGAAAGCCCGGTCGTGGCTCACCAGCAGCAGTGTGCCCTTGAAGTCGAGGAGCAGCTCTTCCAGAAGTTCCAGGGTCTCGATATCCAGGTCGTTGGTGGGCTCATCGAGGACCAAAACATTGGCGGCCCGGGTGAACAACCGCGCCAGCAGCAGGCGGCAGCGCTCACCGCCCGAGAGGGACTTCACTTTGCTGCGCGCCTGTTCCGGGGTGAAGAGAAATTTCTGCAGGTAGCCGATCACGTGCTGGGTCCTGCCTTCGAGGGTCACCGTGTCGTTGCCCTGGGCCACGTTGTCGAAAACCGTTTTCTCGGTGTCGAGCTGCTCGCGCAACTGGTCGAAATACACGAACTCCAGGTTGGTGCCCAGGCGGACACTGCCCTGCTGCGGGGGAAATTCGCCCAGCAGCAAACGCAGCAGCGTGGTCTTGCCGCAGCCGTTGGGCCCGATGATGCCCACCCGGTCCTGGCGCAGGATCACGGTCGAAAAATCGCTTATCACGGGTTTTTCGTCGTATTGATGGTGAACATTTTCCGCGGCCATGACCAGGTTGCCCGAGCGTTTGCCCTGCTGCAGGGTCATCCTCACAGCTCCGGGCCGTTCCTGCCGCTGCCGGCGCCGGGCGCGCATTTTCAACAGCGTGTTGACCCGGCCCTGGTTGCGGGTGCGGCGGGCCTTGATGCCCTGGCGCAGCCAGGCTTCCTCGATCGACAGTTTCTTGTCAAAAAGGCGGTTTTGGCTTTCCTCCGTCGCCAGGCTTTCCTCCTTGCGCTTCAGGAAAGTCCCGTAATCGCAGGGCCAGTCGAGCAGGCGGCCGCGGTCGATCTCGATGATGCGGCTGGCCAGTTTCTGCACCAGCAGGCGGTCATGGGTAACGATGACGATGGTGCCCTCGTAGGCGGCCAGGAAGTTCTCCAGCCAGGCGATGGCGTCGATATCCAGGTGATTGGTAGGCTCGTCGAGCATGAGGATATCGGGCCCGGATACCAGGGCCCTGGCCAGCAGGGTGCGCCGCTTCAAGCCGGTGGAAAGGGCGGCGAATTCGGCTTCGGCCGGAAGCTGCATCCTGGCGATGACCAGGTCGACCTGGCGGTGGATCTCCCAGCCGTGTTCCGTGTCCAGCTGCTGTCCCAGGCGGTCCAGGCGAGCCAGGAGCCGGGGGTCGTTGCCGCGCCGGTCGGCCAGCAGGGCGCCGGTGTGGTGGTAATCGGCAAGCAGCCTGCCCTTGGCCGCAAGCCCGGAAGTGACGATATCGATGACCGGGCCGCTGATGCCTGCGGGTATCTCCTGGTCCAGGCGGGCGCTGGTGATGCCCTGGCCGCGGCTGACCGTGCCGCTGTCCGGCGCCAGCTCGCCGTTGATCAGCTTCATCAGCGTGGTTTTGCCGCTGCCGTTGCGCCCCAGAAGGCAAACCCGTTCGTGCCGTTCGATATTCAGGTTGATATGGTCCAGCAGCAGGAAGCCGCCGTAGCCGACGCATACGTCCTTTACGCTGAGCAGTGCCATCAGGTG
>SPCN01000222.1 GCA_004525465.1 Chrysiogenales bacterium
GAGTCCAGTCCACGGAATTGCCGTTCAATCGTGTATTCGAGGCAGGCCTCTGCATTTTTATCCAGGCAACTGGCCAGGTTAATGGAGATGAACGCCAATACTTTCGCCTCATGGATTCCGGGCGGTTTGAAAGAAACTGAAGTCTTGTCATCCTGGTTCATCTTCCAGTTCTCAGGAACTTCCATGGACAACCCTGTCAGGCTATCCTGGCTGTCGTCCTGCCATGGCTGCAGGCTGAAGTTGCGTGTAACCGGAGTAGAAGATTGAGACTTGGAACAGGAGGTGGTCAGTATGCTTGCGATGATGAGCATAAATATGAATGTTCTTTTCATGGTTTACCCTATAACACTATAGGAAAATCAATTTTCCCCATGCTTGTATTTTAAAGATCATTATTTGCTGTGTCAATAGTCGGCAGTGATTTTTTGTGGCCTCTCAGGGGTCGGGTCTTTCATTATTACAAATGAAGTAATAAGATGAAATCATGGCCAGGCCAATGCGATGGGATTGGTGCCAGGTCTTACATTATGACATTTAAACTGACCGGATGATCTCCTGTCCTTCGGGTCATGGTTTCTTGGCCGGAGGATTCTTTTTCAAGATTTCCAGCAGCCGGATGTAAGCCGGTTCCCGGCGGATCGCCTCCAGATCAGGATCTTTTTCGATCGCCTCCCGGTCTTGTACCCCATTGCGGACAGCCGCTTCCAGGGCGCGCAGGGCATCCTTCTTTTCCCCCAGGCGGGAATAGACGCAAGCCAGGTTGAACCAGGCATAGCCGCGACCGGGATCGATGAGCACGGTCAACTCGTACAAAACCCTGGCCTTTTTCATGTCGCCCTGCCCGTAGGCTTGCATCGCATTGTTGGCCGCCTCCATGAACAGGTATCTTAGCAGCCGATCGGCGGTCAGGCCGGCGGCGGTATTGTATCCCTTTTCCCTGCGCAGGCCGGCAATCCCCAGGGTTTCCAGGCCATTGTGGCGTTCCCGGGCCGTGGCGGCATTTTTGAAGGCCGTCAGCGCCCCGCTGGCCCGGGCGAACTTCCTCGTCTCCTCTTTCTCGGCCGCTTTCAGTGCTTCCCCATATTTTTCGATCTCCCCCAGGCGGCTGAGCTTTGCGATCGAGCTCTCCGCCGGCGTCACATCGACGAGACCGCTGAAATCGGCCGCGAGCGCCAGGTACGCTTCATAAGCCTCGGCGAACTTTCCCGTCTTTTCGATCTCCTGGGCCTGCCGTAGCCGGGCCTCGAACTGGGAGGCGATCCAGGGCGCGTCCTTTTTCTGCCTGCCTTTTTTCATGGCCTGAAGCTCCAGCCAGGATACCGCGTCCATGGCCACGTCGCCGGGCATCCAGGTGTGCCCGTCAGGGAATATTTCCAGACGATTCGCCAGTCCGAGCGTGTTCATCGCGGAGCCGATGTTCCGGGACGGCCAGTAATTGAAATCGTAAAGGCCGGTGGTGACAAACACGGCGAGGTCCTCGGGGAACGATTCCATGGGCATCGGCTCGGGCAGGCCGCTGCAGCAGGAGATCACGCCGGCCCATGGTCTGCCCAGGAAGAAGCCGAACAACAGCGCGGCCTTGGCTCCGCCCGAGTGGCCGGCCGAGTACACCCGCTCATCGTCAATGCAGAACCGTTGCCGGGTGTCGGCCCAGACCGCCCGGAGCGCGCGGCTTATGGGCTCCCAGGGGCCATTTCGCGAATTGTTGGAGCAGGCGAGGACATAGCCGTATTTTTCCGCCGCCGCCTGGAAAAGGCGGATCGGCAGCGGCCCCCGAGCACCGGGCTCAAAACAATAAATGATCGGCCAGCGCCGATCCCGGTTGTATGTGGAAGGCAGATAGAGCGCGTAACTCTGCCCGGAGTCCGCCGCGCAAACAACCGCATCGATCGGCACACCCCTGGGCAGGTCTTCGGCCGCGCGGATCGCAGCCCCTGGCGGGCTGACCCACAGCATGACAAATAGTGGAAGCAGGAGGTCCGGCATTCTTTTTTTCATGGGTGGATTATCACATAAATCCGGTGTCCATAGAAGATATAAAGAGCAGTTCTCGATGTAAGACGTTTCGGTCAGGTTGATAAAAAAAAGTAAGGATTTTGATTATAACTTTTTAAGGCCGTCCAGGTTCGCAAGTAAGCTTTTCCAAAAATGAAAAATGGGATTTATGCAAAAATGCAGGCACTGTCCCTGAAATATGAGACGATCCGGGTTCAAGCCGGCTAGCGAGCCGAGACGGAGAAGATCTTCTCGCCCCTGTTGTCGCTTTCGTTGGGTTCGGCGTTCCTATTGTCCCGGTCTGCTTCGAAGCGCACCATATAACCGCCAGATCCGGCAGGGAGAGTGAACGTTGTCTCCACAAAGGAGAAACCTCCGGCTGCTATCCAACTCCAGTGCGACGACTCCTGGAGAAGCCGTCCGCTGGAATCCAGGAGGCTCACGAAGATCTCTGGTCTGCACTCACCGGTGCCGTGGTTGCGGACCGGCGCGCGGGCGGTGATGGTCTGCCCGCCGCTGGGACTGCTCGGTGACACTTCGATGTTGGCATTGGAGATGGCAAAATCAGGTCCGATAATGGTCAGGGGTATCTCCACGCTGTTGTTTCGCTCGTCGGCTTCCACTACTGATTCGGGATGAATGTCGACAATAGCCCTCAGGCGGTAGGTCCCGGCCGCTAGCCGGGAGGGTAGCCCGCATGGCCCTGAAATGGTCCTCGAGTCATAAGCAGGCAATAGGGCGATCGTTTTACTAACCAAGGTTCCTATAAGCGTCGTTTCATGATGAAGTTGGAAAACCACGTTGAAGTTCCTGGCTTCGCCGTTGCCTTGATTGCGCACCTCAACCTGAAGCAATGTTTCGCTTTCATGCTTACGGCCCCCCAGCGGCACTGCGGGCGTGGTCACCAGACTTTTGGGAGTGAAGGTCAGATCCGGCAGTATGGTCTTTTTAACACTGGGGATCCTGGTTTGTACCTTCACCGCGGGTTTTTTATCTATCATGCCCGCAGCCGCTGGGATGAGAATCGGCTTTTGCTGAGCCTGCGCAGCTTGAATCCCGGGAAAAATCATGAGCAGGACTGTTAATAGAAGGACAATCCTCGCGACTCTTTTGAAATTATTTCTTTTCCACCCATGGGAAAAACGGGCTTTTCTTGAGAAAAAAGGTTTATCATTTTCCCTCCGCTTATATATATTATACCTGTTAAATACAAAATTTCGCAAAATATCTCGATTATTAAACCGGAGTTGTTGGGGTGCTTGATTTTGTGACTTTGCTAAAAAAAGGACTTCGCTGCCAGTTCCTTCATAATGACATTCGATTTGAGAAGATAGGCTCCTGTCCAAGCCCTTTCCTGACCTTCACTTCCGGTTATTTAATCTTGTCACCCTTCACGTTCTGTCCCCCTTGATGCAGGATCAGGTGCGTCACCTTGCCGGTCGCGTCCTTCACAAAAGAGACTTGGGCATCGACCTCATTGAGAAAGAATTCCGTTTCCGCCTCGGGATGCAAGCTAAAGCGGGGCTGTCCGGTTGCCTGCCCGAATAGCAGGTTTCCTTCTTTCGTGATCGCTATTACAAAATTCGGCGCCAGCTGATACTCCCCTACATACGTATCCAGAAGGGCCGGCTGCACCGCGATCGCCTTGCGTTCCTTCCTGGGTTCGATCTTCGCCAAGGGGATCTGATCGTCCAAAAAGTGGAGACCGATGTTGTCGATATCGTTGGCGCTGTTTGACAGGACCACGATGCCCATTCCCTTCTTTACATCAAAGCCGACAAAGCTGTGGTAGCCGGCAGTGCCGCCGTTGTGCCAGACGATCACCGTGTCCTGGCTCTTCCTCAGGTGCCAGGCGAGGCCGATGCGCATGTCGGGGATCGTCGTGTCCTTAAGGTCCTGCCGGGCCAAGGCCATCGCGCCTGAGAGCGGCGAGGGCTTCAGATCCATGTTGGCCGCCACATAGCTGAGCATATCGTTGACGGTCGAGCGGATGGCGCCGGCGCCGGCCAGGACATCCATGTCCCAGTTCTTCACCGGTGTCAGTTGCGGCGAATGGCCCGCGGCCAGCCGGGCCGCCATCCCGGGCCGCAGCACGATGCCGCTGCTGTTCATCCCCAGGGGGCGGAAAATTCTCTCCGTCAACAATGCCTCGTAACTCTTTCCCGCCCGGCGCGCCAGCGCTTCGCCGAGCAGGCCGACGCCGAGATTCGAGTATTCATA
>SPCN01000123.1 GCA_004525465.1 Chrysiogenales bacterium
ATATTTGCACAGCAGCAATGGACAGTGAACGCACAACCTGGGAAATGGAAGACCGGCCAAATTTCTTCTGCCGCGTCGACCATGAATTGAGCGTCACATATATTCCGAAAAAAAACAGGGAAACCGGAAGCAGGAAAATCAGGATCGACAAGTCCCGCAGCTTCAGGATCGAAACTATCTGTTTAAAGAACAAAACACAGCCAAGAAAAGTAAAACCGCTTATTGCAGCCACGGACAAAATTGAACTCCAAAAAAGGGCAGCGGCAACTTCGCTGTCTTTCGGCAGCATCAGAGCCTGGTCATACCTTAAAGTCACCACTGCACCTGAAATGGCCAGAAGCGATAAATACACGCCCAATGCTCCAAACGCCTCCGGCGCGAACAATCGGGTTAGAACGGGTGAGATCGCCACCATGATCATCTGGGCGATCGCCGTTCCGGTCATGAGCGTGATGAGATTGGCTCTGAACGACCCCTTGGGCGCGTGGGCTTGGCCAAATTGTTTGAGTTTTATGAATGGCATGAAAACATTAAAAACTGACCCAAGCCGTCAAAATTGGCAAAGGGAACGACGCCACATTTCCAGCCAGGGAAACGCTGCCTGGCTGTGGATTCATGGCCATGCTCATTGCGGACTGCCATCGATCCCCAGTAACCTCAGCCGCAGGGATTCCAGCACCGTGCAGCGGTCATGCTGCCGGGCCATTTCCTGGCGCCTGAGCTTCACTTCAGACCCTTCGTTTGCAGCTCGAGCGATCATTTCCAGGAATTCCTCGGCAGAGGATGCCAGGTACAGAAGATGCGCCAGCGGTTCCAACGCCGGTAAGCGGGTGGCGACCACCGGTTTGCCCTGGGCAAAGGCCTGAAATATCTTGTAGGGGAATATGCTGCGGCTGAAGCCGGTCAGACGGTAAGGAATAACCACTATATCGGCAGCGGCCAACAGCTCGGGAAGCCGGTCACGGGGAACCATTCCTACTATTTCAGCGCCGCTTCCTGCCGGCCAATCGACGCTGAGGCGGCCGATGATGCGCAAGCGGTAGCGCTGCCCCACCCGCAGCAGCAGGGGCAAATCGACGCGCTCATTGACATGGCCGAAATAGCAGCACAAAGGCTCAGCCAGCGCTTGTTCAATCACAGGACGAAAAAACTCCGAAAAATCGACCAGGCCGGGTATATCCAAAACCTTGTGCTCCTGAACGCGGCACTTGGCGGCGAGAATTTGACCTGCGGTAATGATCAGGTCGGCTCTTTGCAGCAGCTCGCCCTGCCGGCTGTTCAGATGCCGCAAGCCAGGATCATCGTCATAACCGTCGCGCCGGGCATATACCAGGCAAAAGGGAGCAAGCATATCGGCCAGGGCCACGGGCGTGGCGAAGGGCAAAAAAACAAAAACCAAGCGCTGCTCACTGCAGCCGCAGGAGGTAAGAACCTTTTTTTTCAGCCAGGGCAAAAAGAAGCGACGATTCATCCAAGTGAAAAGCCGGTTGCGGTCGGGTAGCGTCAAGGGGGTGATGATGCTCAACCCCGACGGTCGCGGGTGATTGACGAAATGGGTCAGGCGCGGCCGGTCCAGCAGCCGCCCCAACAGCCGACGCCATTCTCCGGGTCGGGGAAAGCGCTTGGGAAACGGATTGAGGAAAACAACGGGGTGACCGCTCTCGGTAAAATGGCGCGCCAGGTCGTGGGCAAAGACCCAGGCTAATCCCCATTCACTCTGTGAGATCAGCACGATGGCCGGAAGATCGGCCGCCCTGCTCTTGGTTGTCTCGTCTGCCGTCATTTCACCGGCCCCAGCCGCTGCCGCAGCACCCGGGCCAGGAACAACGGATTGCCGATCAGGTATCTTTTCCAGAGCCGCCGCGGCTCGATGAGCAGCCGCCCCAGCCATTCACCGCCGCAGCGGCACAGCCAGGCCGGCGCCCGGCGCATGCGGCCGGAGAGATAATCGAAGACCGCCCCGCCGGTAAGGGCCACGCAGGCATCGATGTGCTCCCAGTTTTGCGCCAGCCATTCCTCCTGCAGGGGCATGCCGAAGGCGACAAGCAGAATGCCCGGGCGGCAGCGGTTGATGGCGGAGACGACATCGGCGTTTTCGGAACTATGCCGGCTTTTGTCGAAATATCCATGATGGACACCGGCAATATCCAGGTTCGGATAGCGGGCGACAATCGTGTCTGCAGCGGCAGCGGCGACTCCCGGCTGCCCGCCCAGGAAATAAAAACTGAAATTCTTTGCCTGGCAGTAAGCAGCCAATGAATAGAACCAGTCGCCATATGTGAGGCGCTCCACAATCCGCTGGCCGAGCAGGCGCGCTGCCAGCTGGATGCCGGCACCATCGCAGAAATTGAGCGGAGCGGAATTGAAAAATTCGCGTAACCATGGCCGGCGATAAGCCAGATTGGCGAAGTGGATGTTGACATTGGGTACAACGGCATGGCCTCCAGACAGGACGATGCGACCGATGGCTTCGTTGAGTTCTGACTGAATATGTGACTGCACTTTCAAGCCAAGGATCTCGACCGTGCAGTAATCCTTAGCATTGAAAGTTTCACCGCTCTTGTTTTGACCGCTGATTTTCGCCTCCTTGCTTATTTTAATTTATCACTCCTTGATTCGCAAGTAGCTGCGCAGCCATCCATCTCTTTTTTCTCTGCTTAGCAAATCGTTTTCCCGGGCAACACAAAAAAATCGCCTAAAAAATAATTGTACTGATCCGGGGTAAAAGGAACCATGCCGCTATCGGGATAAAACGTAAATTCACCAAATATTACTTTCCCTTTTATTGAGTATAAATCAACCCTGATAAAAGGGAAATTTTCACACAACTCTTTGGCAATGGCGACCATGGCAGCAAAGTTTTCCGGCTTTTCAATGGCAAGCTCACTGCAGGGCTTGCCCTTAAATGTGTATATCCTGTTCCAATCCATGTCGTAGGCATTGTACTTGACCCCACCGGCAGCATGCCTGCCCGTGCAGACTAACAGCATCTCCGGCTTGCCGTGATAGCAATAAAATTTGTAATCGATCAACTCAGCGAACTCCTCATTTTGCAGGTATTTTTCGCAGATCAGGCGCGGCCTGATGTTCTTGTATGACCATTGACGGCCGGAATAAAAATGGTTGGTTGCAAGCCACTGCGTCAGCAAACGGCGGCATTTGTCCCAATCGAGATTTTTCTTGTCACGGCAAATGATGTTCATGCTGCTGCCGTGGGTGGCCTTCAAAACGAAACTGGCTGGCAGAGTTGCCAAGTCGATTTCATCAGCGCTTTCATACACTCCGTACAATTCATTCAACAAGCGGCCATAATCCTTGGCTTGCAGATATTTTCTCACCTCGTACTTATCCGATAAAGTCGTCATCAGCGGATCCCGGTAATACAATTTATACCATTGCACCTTTTCATTGAATGTCCGGGGACGATGCAAGCGGAGTAATCTTCCGTGGGTTTTCAGATACAGGAATTGCACATATAACTTGTCCGGCAGTACTCGCGCAAGCCTGCGCAGGAATTTCTTCATGAGGGGATCTCAGCGGTTGAGGACAACTTTTTCGATCTGGCGGATCTGGTCGCGGTAGAGAGAAGTCACATGACTGCCATAGTCGGCGATCAGCTGGATGATGTCGCGGGGGCTTTCCGGCCGGTCGGGGCCGTTGATGCGATCGCCGGCATCGCCCAAGCCTGGCATAATATAGGCTTTCTCGTTCAAAGCCGGATCCATCCACAGCGTATATACTTCGGCTTCCGGCACGGCACGGACGATGCGCAGCGCGCCTTTCAGGGTGGAAACCACGTTGAAGAAACGGATGGAGCGCGGCTTGATCCCCTGGCCGCGCAAATATTGGATCACCGTCACCAGGCTGCCGCCGGTGGCGTTCATCGGGTCGGCGAAGAAAAGATCGCGTCCCTGCAGCCCCTCGGTATTGAAATAGGACTTTTTCAGGTCCAACACGTAGGCCATGTCAATTTCACTGCGGCTGTCGTCGCGGCTTATTTTAAAAAGGGCGAAAGGCGGAACCGTGTGCCTTAATGAGTATTCCTGTATTTCCTTGGCCACGATCATCGATGGCAGCAGCGCCGCCCGCAGCATGACGCACATGACGCTGTTTTCCGTCAGGGAATCGATGTCGGGAATCTTGTGCACGGCATAGTTCACCACCGGTACGCTTACCGGCGTGCGCACAAAGATCGGATGGCGCTGGCCGCTGTGCGGGCCGGCAAAGGCCAGGTTGAAAAGCATTTCATAGGCGCGCTGGATGTAATAAATGAATTCCGGGTTGCCGGTGCGCGCATCGCGCAGCTTGGCCACCAGGCGCGACGCTTCGCCGTGGATGAATTCCGGGGTCTCCAGAGAATAGACATGGATGCGCCGTTCGGCGTCGACCACCCCCTGCATGATTTCTCCCAGTTCATTGAACATGGCCAACAGCCGCTCCTGGGCTCGTTTGCGCTCCGGGGCTTTTTCGCCGGCCAGGCAGACAAAATCGTCCAGGGCCCGGCCGTAGAGATCGCCAACCTGAACAATGGCTTCCTGGTCGGCACCGGTCAGATAGCCGTCCAGATCGGCGGCCTGCAACACGATCTTGTCCATGCGGCTTCCTCCTTGACAGGAATTCGCATCAAGTATACTCATTACAACTGGAACTGGCAAGAAAAGTGACCGGGAAAAATGGCTCCCCGGCTCAAGCAAAGACGAATTAAAAATTCAGCAAAGGGGCAGCAGGTGCACGGACGTGGCCTTGAAGGTCAGCGAGACAGCGATACCCGGCGCCAGGTTCATTTGCGCGCAGGAGATGCGGGTAACGAACACGGTGAACAAAACACCGCCGCAGTCCACGCTGAGCGCCATGATCGCGCCCAAGTCGGCCACGGCCATTATGGGTCCGCGGAATGAATTTCGGGCCGACGAAGAGATCGGTTTTTCGGAAACCAGGATATCCTCGGGACGGATCACGGCTGCCGCCCTGCCGCCGCTGCGTTCGCTCACGACCTCGATGGCCAATTGGCCGCAATCCAGCACTGTCCGTCCCTCGCGCCTGACCAGGGTCCCGGGGATTATGTTTTCCGCGGCCGAGAATTCGGCGATATCCAGGGAAAGCGGGCGGCTGAGCACCTCGGCCGCTGCCCCGGCCTGCAGCAGCAATCCCTCCTTTAAAAAAACGATCTCTGCCGCCAGCAGCCTGGCCTGGATAAGATTGTGGGTGGCCAGGATGACGGTCTTGCCCTCCCCGGCCAGACGGGCGATCGCCGTCTCGATGTTTTTCACACTCAGCGGATCGAGATTGGCCGTAGGCTCATCCAGAAGATACAGATCAGGATCCAGCAGCATCACCCGGGCCAGCTGCAGCCGCTGTTTTTCACCGCCGGAAAGCAGCCGCGCCTCCTGGCCTTCCCGGCCGTGCAAACCGGTTTTTTCCAGCACCAACCTGATTTTATGGTCGCCGACATTCAGTCCCCGCAGGCGTGGTCCGAAACGGAGATTGGCTTCCACGCTCCCGGCCAGCAGCAACGGCGCCTGGAAGACAAAACCGCAACGCCGGCGCAGAGCCGTACATTGGCAGCGGGACATGGTGCTCCGTTTCTGGCCGTCGTAATAGATCTCTCCCAGTCCGGGTTTGTCCAACAGGCCCAGCAGCCGCAGCAGCGTCGATTTGCCGGCCCCGTTGGGACCGAGGATCACGTTGACCGCTCCGGGAGCGAGTTCCAGGTTGATGCCCTGCAGGATCATGTTTTTCCCGGCCCTGTATCCCAGGTTTTCAACACAGATTTGCATTATTTCCCCTGCAGCCCCTGCATGGCGACATTGACCGCCAAAGCTGTCAATAGCAGGACAATGCCCAGGGCGATGCCGAGTTCAAAATTGCCTTTCATGGTTTCCAGCGAGATCGCCGTGGTCAGAACCCGTGTCTGGCCTTTGATGTTACCGCCGATCATCAGCGTCATGCCGGTCTCGCCGATGACCCGCGAAAAACCGGCGATGATCGCGGTCAGGAAAGCGAAGCGTCCCTGGCGGATAACGACCGCCGCCAACTGGCGGCGGTTGGCGCCCAGCGACAAGGCCAGGTCGCGGGCATCCCGGGCAATGCCTTTCAGCGCCGCCAGGGCCAGGGCGGTGATGAGCGGAAAAGCCAACAGCGCCTGGGCCAGAACCATGGCCCCGGGCGTGAACAACAGTCCCAGGATTCCCAGGGGACCGCGGCGGCTGACCAGACCGTAAACCAGCAGGCCGATCAGCACGGCCGGCACCGACATGGCCGTGTTGACCAACCCGACCAGGAGGCGCTTGCCGCGGAACTCCTTCAGAGCCAGGAACAGGGAGACCGGGACCGCCGCCAGCGCGGCCAGCAATGTGGCTGCTCCCGAAACGGCCAGCGACAGGGCTACAATCTGCAGAATCTCGCTGCTGGGCGGCAGCAAAAGCGCTGCGCCCTGTTTCAACCCCTCAAAGATGTAACTCATGATATTTTTTTTACAAACTTCATGGCTAAAATCGAATTGGCTTTTTCCTTTTCCGTAGGCAATTCACTTTGAGCCCAGGACATCGGGGAAAAAGAGCGCGCTGCCGAACTTGTCCTTGCCAAAATCCCGGATGATGGTCTGGCCTTGCGGCGAACGGATGAATTCGGCGAAACTGGTGGCCAATGAAACGTTCAACCAGGGAAATTTCAGCGCTGAGACCACGATCACCGAATAGGGATTGAAAAGCTGCGCGTCGCCCTCGACCAGGACAGCCAGAACGTCGATCTCCTTGCGGTGGGCCAGCCAGGTGG
>SPCN01000230.1 GCA_004525465.1 Chrysiogenales bacterium
CAGTTATCATTTTTCAAGGTAATCTTTTCACATCAAGCATAGTGGAGAATAAAATAAAAATTGAAAAGGCGAGTCATATCCAGCTCGCTTATAATTATATTTTACCTAGTCGTAACCAATCACCTATAGGAGAACGGCACAAATTTATTATTGATATCGTCAATTCTGAATATTTGGAAGATTTTTTAAAAATAGTCAAAGAAGAGTTATCTGTACTTTCAACTATAGTAGAAGATTGCTTTTGAATCAATTTAAAATTTCTTCATGCCGTTTATCATTTCGCTTCCGCGAAGGATTTTGAATTTCACCATCCCATCATAGACCGCGCCCTGCGTAAGGCATTAGGGACGGATTGTAAATATGTAAAAATTCAGTAGAATGGATTAATGAGACAACCAAGATTCACCTATCGGAGTGCATTCCACCATTGCATGAACCGTGGTCACGGTGGTGAGGCCATCCTCGCCGGCGATGAGCGCAAGCAGGTTTTTCTGGATCTGTTAGGCGAAAAGGTGATCAAGTATCATATGCGTCTGCTTGCCTATTGCCTGATGGACAACCATTACCACTTGGTTCTGCAGAATGCTTCCGGCCGGATGTCGGATTTTTTCCGCAATTTGAACACACAGTATGCTTTTTATTACCGAAAAAGTGCGGGAGGCAGGGGCTATGTGTTCCAGGACCGCTTTCATTCCACGATCATCGCCGATGACGATTATCTGAAGATGGCGATCATGTACGTACTGCAAAATCCGCAACGAGCCGGACTGGCAAAAAGTGGCCAAACCTATCCCTGGTCGAGTGCAAATTTGTATAGCAAAAAGAAAAGAAGGGAGTGGCTGGACGGTGATTTTGTGCTGGAGTTGTTCGGCGGCAGCAGAGGATTCGCAAATGCCTATGGGAGCGAAGCCTTGGAAAAACTGCCGCTATTGGCAACTGCGTTTGGGCCGGTGCTGGGGGAGGAGAACTTCTTTAAACGGGCGCTGGAAAAGTTCGACCGGCGTAAGGAACCGGATGCAGTGAAGAAGCGGCGCCATGACGATTACGACTTTGATCCAGTTGAAAAAGTGATCAGGGAGTTCGAGGGGAAGCATGGCATAAAGGTGGATGATCTGGAGACAAATCGCCATGCTGGCAAGAAACTGAGGGCGGAGTTAATGGTGAGGCTGAGGGATCTGGCGGGACTCACGTACAGGGAGATAAGTGAATGGGAATTATTTGCCGATCTGCAATATGGTTCCCTGAGACAGCTCTACCAGAATGCCCGCCGGGAATTTTATGGCAAATGAAGAATTTTTACATATTTACAATCCGTCCCTATTGCTCCTCTCGGCATCTCCAAGAGAAAATGGATCGCTTTCCGCGCCGGTCTTTACTGACGAACTATGCAGCGGAACAGCGGTCGAATGCGGGGCTTTGTCATGTTTTACTATTGTGTGCCACGGTTATGACCACGGTTCCCTTTTTATGCCCTTGTTCAACATACTTGAAAGCCTCGGCGGTTTGCTCCAGGGGATAACACCTGTCTATGACCGGTTTCAAGTTTCCCGATGCAATCAGTTCCAAGAAGAAATTCAGGTTTTCAACACTTTCGATTGATACCCCGCCCTTGATTTTCCTGCCGCCGACAATTGCGGTCCACAGCATTTTCAGCATATCCTGCAGCTCAAGCATATTTTCAAGATAAATTCCTTTTTGCTTTAGCGAGCCCTTGCATTGTGAGAACCTGATCTTGCCTACCACGTCAAAAATCACATCATAGGCCTCACCGTTTTTGGTAAAATCCTCTTTGGCATAGTCAATGACCTTGTCCGCTCCCAATGATTTCACCATTTCTGCATTCGCGGCACTGCAGACTCCGGTCACTTCCGCCCCATAGTACCTGGCAAGCTGTACGGCATAAGTGCCAATCGCTCCGGAAGCGCCGTGGATAAGTATTTTTTGTCCGGCCCGAATTTTTCCCAAATCTCTTATAAAAAACAGTGCCGTATTCCCCGCCAAAGGAACGGCGGCGGCTTGCTCGTAGGTCATGCTGGCCGGTTTTTTTGCCAGCACGCCCTTTTCAGGCATGCATATGTACTCGGCATGAGCGCCAAAACCGGCACCGGGGGATCCGAAAACCTGGTCACCTTCCTTGAACAGTTTTACATTTTTGCCCGCTGCTTCAATTTCTCCGGCCAAATCAATCCCCAGTATGTTCTTTTTTGGTTTTCTCAGACCGAACATCAATCGTGCCGGAAATGCAAACGATTTGGGTACAAAAGTGAAGTTGCGGGCATTGCAGTCCGTAGTGGTTACCGTTGTCGCATGTATTCTTATCAGTACTTCATTGTCCCTGGGAGAAGGTTTTTCTACCTCTTTGAGCTGCAGTTCATCCGCTGGCCCGTATTTTGTGTGGAAAATTGCTTTCACAAGTTCCCTCTTTATTTGTCAGGTTTTGTCATTTTCAGAATCGTTGTCCATGGAAATTCTGGTAGAAGCGCTTGATCCTCGGGTCAGTCAGCAGGGGGCCGTGGATCTGCAAAACCTGCATTCCCGGTGTTGAATTCCCTTCCAGAATTGAGAATCCCTTGTCCAAGAGTAAAATATCCCAGCCAATATTTGGAACGAAGGCAAACCGGCCTGCGTATTCCAGGAGCCTTGTCCGGACCTCATCCCATGCCGGAACGACAACTCCCTGGATGGGGGAATGGCTTTCGGGATGGTGCCGGTACCATAAGGATTTGCCGGTTGCGTCTACCGTAGCGCCGGGTCCCAATTCCCCGGTATCCGGATCGATCATGGCGCTCAGCCCGCCATGCCCGGCCTTGAAATTGTCGACCGGGAACGATCTTGAGGTCCCGATGCGCATTACCGCTCTGGCAATAAAAGCTTCCGACGTCTCGGCGTCCCAGAGGGTGACCAGGCGTATCGTATTCGAAGTATCCGCAAATAATCTCCTGCAGAATTCTCCCTGGTGCATGAATTCGGTAACGATATAATGGTCAAGCCTTTCCACCATTCCGCAGATGAGGGACCGGGAAACGCTCTCGTTGTTCAACCGATATCCCGCGTCGTCTCTGGCAAGGTTGATGAAACCGAATCCGTGATTACCCCATATGGGTTTAAGGGCGAGATGCTCGCCTGGTATGATTTCTGCCTGGAGGAATTCGCTTGCCGGCAGTGTCCTTGCCTCATCAAGGGGATAAAAAGTGCCTTTAATTATCAAACCTTTGATTTTAGGCGTCGGTATTCCCTGGAGGTTCATCAGCAGGCCGAAAGCATACTTGTTCCTCACCAATTCATCGAAACGGCCGTTGATTTTATAGTGGTTCATCATAAAGGTGAAATCCGAGACATATTGGGCCGGGTCCCCTGATTTGTCGAGCCCGTAGGTCTTGTAGTGAAAGCGCATGAAACCGTGCCGCCAGGCCCGCAGGGAATGCTTCAAAGACAGGTGCGTTTTTTCACGAAGGTCATTCTTGATTAAGCGGCGGAGCCTTAGCAAAAAAGTGATCTTGTTTTTGACCGCAATGTTGAAGCGTTTTCCTGAGAGCCGGGACTGCTCACTGGCGATTCTCTCGATGATACCGTTCGCTGTCTTCATTTGTTTATCTCTTGCTGACTGAAATGAAAAACAAATTCTTCTGCCAGTCGATTTTATAGATGATTGCTGAAAAAAGCAAGCCGAAGGCGAGAGTCGAACTCGCGACCTATTGATTACGAATCAATTGCTCTACCAACTGAGCTACTTCGGCCCGAAGGGTTTGTGAACCGCCATTTTAAACCATTTTGGCCGGGGCGTCAATTGGCGGGCGGACGGAGCGCTGCCGGCTTTACAAAACCGCGGTGCCGGGTTACAATCCCCACATGATACGTGGAAGAAAAATAGCCGTGCTCATGGATTGCCGCCAGCGGCAGCACGACCTGGTCGCCTACCTGAACCGCTTCAGCGGTTTGTGATTCCAGGCCGTCCGCTCATCCTCGTAAGGGCGAAAAATTATTCGCCCCTATAAAAAAAGAACCAAAAAAAGGAGAAAAAAATGAAGACCCTGAAAATAATAGTTCTGGGCTGCGGCCTGGTCGGCGCTCCCATGGCCCTGGACCTGTCCAGGGA
>SPCN01000414.1 GCA_004525465.1 Chrysiogenales bacterium
GAAGATCGTTTTTTCCCATGTTTGCATTTTTAGGTTATTCATCTGTAATGTCAATGCCTTCCCCTTGTTTTACAAAGTCACAAAGTCAAGCACCGTTCCCGGATTTTCTACTCCCCGGGAAGCATCGGGGTCAGGTCTCAAAATTGGAAGTTCAAACAAAATCACGATAGTCTTTGTTGCTCCACCCCCTTTTTCTCATTCATCTTCTTATTAAGGGGCACAGCATGATTCCTGTATTTAACTAAATTAGTCGCAAAGTCTATTTTTGAGACCTGACCCCGTTACGTCCCGGCCTCCTTCGGCTCTTCTCCGAACAGCGGCAGAATGAACAACGCGCAAAACGAAATCATGATCGTTTTTTTTAACATCGTTTTTACCTCGCGTGAATAGTCATTTTTTTTCTTTTTCAATAACCAATGTTCTACTTTTTATACGCAGGGATGCCGTTTAAGTTTGAGAATCGGGTCAACAAATCCGCAGATGAAAGAAATTGATTTGTGCGGTTCACATGGCCGTATAATTATCTGGCTGACCTATTGACAGCGCCAAATGTCATTATGAAATACCTGCCCCTCATTCCTCCCGGTTCTTTCTGGCCACAGCGATGCCAATGGGCAATCCCCAGGATGTCATCCGCGCCATATCTGCTATTTCAAAGCCCGCGCTTTCAATTGCCTGCCTGACGAAAATCGGCCGGCAATCCAAATAGCTGGGGAACTTCTTGTGCCCCCATTCATACAATTTCATCATTACTCCCGATTTTCCTTCCTTGGACATGGCCACGACACACAAGCGCCCGCCAGGTTTTAGAACCCTTCGGCATTGATGTAAAACAGCCTGGATCTCCGCTGTGTCGAACAATTCCAGGGTGAAGCTCATGAAGACCGCGTCAAAGAAATCGGCCGGGTAAAGAAGACTGGAGGCATCGCCGCGTTCCAGGTCTACCCTCTCCAACAAGCCCGACTTCCTGAGCCGTGAGCGCGTGATCTCAAGCATCCCTTCCGAAATGTCTATCCCATAGATCCTGCCTGAATCGCCGACCGCCCGCGCCAGGGCAAGGATACCGTGCCCGGTGCCGAATCCTATCTCGAGAATCCTCTCGCCTGCCTTTGCGTTCAGCTTACGCAAAGCGGCATCCCCGAACTTCTTTTCACTGCTCCCGGCCACAGCATCGTACCATTTGCTCATCCGGTTGTAGCTGGCCCTGGCGTCTTCCTTGGAGCGCCTGACCCTGCCTATTTCTTCAACTTTCTTCGGCATGGCATCCTCTTTGACTTCCCTTCATGGAAATAGGTCCATTCACTATTGCTTTTGCCTGTTTGTTGCCCATCGTTTTTTCGCTTTGCGCCCAGCCGCGCCACGATTTGACTTGAAGATATCCTAGCAGAACCAATGTGATAAGGAAAGACCTGGCAGCAAAAGGAAGCATCGGGATCAGGTCTCAAAAATAAATTTTCAGGGAAACATACCAATTCATTTTAACTTGTCTAAACAGTCATGGATGTTGTATATTCGAACGAATGAAAAAAGAAACAACTGAATATTCGCGGTTGGTCAGGATGTTCGCCACGCCGCCTGCCTTCCCTGCGAGCGAAAGGGAAATGAAAACCCTGAAAGAGGCCGACACCTTCACGGTCCGCTTCGACGACTGGGACCTGCCGTGCTACGGCTTTGGCCAAGGAAAAACAATTCTGCTGTGCCACGGCTGGGGCAGCCGGGCCGGGCACCTGACCCTGCTGGCCGGGGCGCTGGCGCGGGCCGGATACCGGGCGGTCGCCTTCGACGCCCCCGCCCATTATTCCCTGCCGGCCGAAAGGAAAAAGGAGTACTCGAACATGTTCGAATTCGGCCGGGCCATTTCCCTGGTGGCCAGAAGCCTGGGCGAGGTGTACGGGGTTTTCGGCCACTCGCTGGGAGCCATGGCCTCACTGTTCGCCATGGCGGCATTTCCCCATATGGAGGACTGCGCCTTTTCATGCCGCAAGCTGGTCCTGGCCAGTACGCCGGCAACGACGCGCCACGTGCTCGCCAACTTCGGCCAGACGCATTCCCTCTCCGCAGCGGAACAAAGCACCCTGGAAGAGGAACTGCAAACCACCTTCGCCATGGCCATCGCCGACTACGACTGCGCCCGGGCGCTGCAGGCCATACCCGGCGAAAAACTGATCATCCAGGATGAGAACGACGAACATTTCGTTATGGAGGAAACCCTGACCCGCACCGCGGCCCCGGGTAGCGCCCGCATCCTGGTCACCCAAAAGCTGGGGCACAACCGCGTCCTGGCCAGCAAGCAGGTCTTTGCCGAAATTATCAATTTTTTAGAATCCTGAACCGTGCCCAAGATAAAGGGCAATA
>SPCN01000431.1 GCA_004525465.1 Chrysiogenales bacterium
CCGATCCACTCAAACAGCTTGACGAAAAACATGTAGGGGTGTTCCATCCTTAAACAGCCTCCTTGAAAATTAGGTTTTTACATTCCACGATGGTGGCCAGCATGATGCTTGCCACGACAACAGAAAGACCGATACTGAGGCCTATCGGATTCACGATCTGCTTCCATATGAGACCGATGATGATCAAACCGCTCACGGAAAACCGCATGTAATACTTAGCAAGGACCGCATTATGGGATGCCAGATAGGGAGGCGTGAGGGCGCCCCGGAGCGTTTTGGACAGGAGGTGAAAATTCACGGTGACGATGATTCCCCCGGCGACGACGCCCATGGCGAACGTCCGGGAAAACAGCATGAACCCCGCCACGCTGAACAGCACGAACAAAACCCAGTTCGCCCGGGTTACAAATCGGATCAATCGCTGCTGAATCGTCACGTCTGCCGGTGCTCCATCCACCGAAATCACAGATCCCTGCTCTTTTTGATCGCCAGGCCGATGTTCCGAAAACCGGCCGCGATGCCCAGCCCGAGAAAAATCAACGTACACCAGGGGGATGTGTCGAACACATGGCGGTCAAGGTAAACCCCGACGGCCAGACCGATAAAGACGGCCAGCGCGACCGACAGTCCCAGGCTGCTGAAGTAGGACAAATCCTTGATCGATCGCAGTGTTTCTCGTTTCATCGCCCAGGAAAACCCTTACCGGATCCATCCCGATCAGGGACCCAGCCCATGTGGTGCATTCAAAGTAAGGCCAGATAGCACAGGATGCCCGTCAAGTCAATGGCAATGTCTCTTCCGGTGTCGATCTTTTCGCAGGCACTCAGGCAGATGCCGGCGGGCCAATCGGCCACCGGGCCAGCAGCCTGTGGATAAACTGTGCCTCGGGCCGCCATGCGGCGTTGCGGCCTCTTCGAAAGTGCTCACATATGCCTGATATGCTGCGCTTTTCGAATTCGGCCGCGCCTTGCCTGACAGCCCGATACTTGTTTATCCGCAGGCTGCTAGGGACGGGGACGGGAATTTGCATCATGGGTAAAGCCTTCGAAACACAAACGTTCCCGGGGTTTCGAAAAAAGCGCTACGAGGTGATCTTCGAGGCGGACACGACGGCCGGCAAGCTGTTCGACGTCGCGCTGATCGCCAGCATACTGGCCAGCCTCGCCCGTGGTAATGCTCGACAGCATCGGGGCGTTTCACAACGCATACGGGCCGTGGTTCTACGCCGTCGAATGGGCGTTCACCCTGCTGTTCACCCTCGAGTACCTGCTTCGGCTGTATTGCACTGGCCGCCCCCTGGGATATGCCGTCAGCTTTTTCGGCATCGTGGACCTGCTGGCCTTTTTGCCCACCTACGTCAGACTGTTGATCCCCGGCACGCAATTCCTGCTCTCCATCCGAAGTCTTCGGGTGCTGCGGATCTTTCGCGTTCTCAAGCTCGTGCAGTACCTGCAGGAAGCCAGGTTGCTCATCCAGGCCTGCATGCAGTGCAACGCCGACGGCCACGACAAGGATGCCGTCTACTGCATGCACTGCGGTGCAAAATTGTGAGACGCCTTCAGACAACGACACCGGAACAGACGCATGGACCTGCACCGAACATGCCAACCGATTCTCTTTGCCGCGCTCCTGGTATGGATCATCGCCTGGGGTTCCACGCCCGAAGCGACATCAGCGGACGATGACGGGAAGACCGCCGGCCGGTTTCAAAACCTTTATCCGTTTCACAAACCGGGACTGGCAAGCTTTCTGAAGTGGCGATGGGAACGGATCGGGAAGAACATTGGGCCACCGGAAAGCGACGCTTTTCCCCTGGCCGCAAACGATCCCGATTTTCTTCGCCGCAACCGGTCGGAAACCACTGCCACATGGATCGGGCACGCGACGCTGCTGCTGCAACTCGGCGGCGTCAACATCCTGACGGACCCGATCTTCTCCGACCGGGCATCGCCGGTGCAGTGGGCCGGCCCCCGCCGGGTCGCCCCGCCGGGCCTGGCGATGATCGATCTGCCCCCCATCGATGTGGTGCTGATTTCCCACAGTCACTATGATTCCCTGGATCTCGGGACGGTGCAGGCACTCGCCACGCGTCCCGGCGGGACGGAGACCGTTTTTTTCGTACCCCTGGGGCTGAAACAGTGGTTTCGCAGCCAGGGCATCGACAACGTCGTGGAACTGGACTGGTGGGCGCAAAAAAACCAACAGGGACTGGAAATTCAGTCTGTGCCGGCCCAGCACTGGAGCAAACGAACGCTCCTGACCCAGG
>SPCN01000405.1 GCA_004525465.1 Chrysiogenales bacterium
AGCGCGGTCGGCGGCGCCGGAAGCGCTCCACCTCCTGGATAATGCGTTGTTTGTCGGCCATGCCGAGGTAATAGTCCGCACTTTCCGAAAAACCCTTGATATCATTCTGCAATAGGTTTTCAAAAATGGCGGTGTTGTACTGGTAGATGACGATGTTGATGATCAGGTAGAAAAAAATCGTGATCAGTACGATCGGCGTGACAATGAAAAACATTCCGGAAATGATCAGCCGGTTGCGGATCTTCCAGAGGAGCCGGCGGCGGATAATACCCAGCAGGCGCACCACGCCGAGGATGACGGTCAGCCAGAGGAAGAAGGAGAAAGTGCTGCTCTTGAAAAATATGAGCGAAACGAGTGTCCACGAGGCCAGCAGGATTATGGCCAGGTCCAGTTTGTGCAGCTTCTTCAGCATGGGGAGATTATAATATGAATACCATCTTATTTGCAATAAGTGTTAGTGTAGTCACACTATAGTCACACTGGATGGTTTAAGCAGCTGCTGGAAATAGCTGAAACCATAGTGTGACTATCTAGTGTGACTATACCAGCACTAGAAATTTTTGGTGACTTATTGAAATGGCCAAAAATATAGTGTTGGTATTAGTGTTGGTGCTAGCAGCAACCTTGTCAGAAAAGTGTCAGTGTAAGGTAGCAACTATTTTCTATTCAGCGTTGTGATGGCTGGAAAGCATTTGAATTTCGGTTTTTGCAGTTACTAACACTAACACTAGCACTAACACTAATTTCAGAAAGTTATTCTTTAAATATCCCGCCGAAACGGTAGGTCAGGGAAAATTTAAGCAGATCGGCCTTGTAATGGCTGGCCACGGCCTGCTCTTTCATGAAATAGCCGTTTTCAGTCCAACCCGCTTTTTTTCGCTGGTAAGCGACTTCCAGCATCAGGGTTCGGGAAAATTCAAAGGCGATGCCGGCCGCATAACCGTTGATTTTAACGGGTTGCCCGGAGCGGTCGGCATAAAGCTGCTTGTCGCTGGACCAGCCGGCGCGCAGATGCAGTAGAAAAAGGCGCAGCGGCAGATTGATTTCCATCCCCAGGCGCAGGTTGCTGAAATTTTTTTGTTCCGAGTCGAAATCGTCCTTCTGGGGGTACGGCATGACCGATCCCGGAACATAATAATTTTCCAGGGTGGCATTTTGCCAATAGATGCGGGAATAATCAAAGCTGAGGTTCAGCCAGCGGGCCGGGCGCAGGGCGGCTCCCAGGGAATATTGGGACGGGATCCCCACCAGGGCCAGGGTGCTGAAGACCTTGCGGTTGACTTCCGCGCCCAGATCATCGACTTCCCATACCAGCAGTGAGGAATCAAAATTGTTTTTCGAGGCGCTGTGATAAGTCAACCCGAGGCTCAGGGCCTTGAATGGACGGAACATCATGCCGATGATAAAAATCCGGCCGCGCAAACTCTCGCTGTATTGACCGTGGATATCGCCGTCCTGGTTCAGGTTCTGCAAATGCATGGTGCCGGAGCCGAAGAACTGCTGCACCGTGCAGCCCAGGGCGAAATACTCGTTGATTGCCGTCGCCGCCGTGAAAGCCAGCACGTCGAAACCTTCACTGCCCCTGAAATTCACGGTGGCTGTCTCCGCTACCGCATTGTCCGGCAAAAAGCTGAGCGTTTCTTCAGCCGTCCCTTTAAAACCATAAGGGATATAACGGAAGTAACTAAAGGCAAAACCCCATTTCATTTTAAGGAACTCGGCCGGGACGGAAACGGAAAAAAAATTGATCTGTTCGAGCTTGCAGTTTAAACTGAAATTATACTGCATGTCGGGGCCGGCCGCGTAATTATCCTGCGGCTCGTAGTCGTGTGTCTGCCTTTCAGCCTGATACGCGAAATGGAATTCGGGACTGCGCATGGCCGCCAGGCCGGCCGGATTCCAGAATACCGCCGTCAGATCATCGGCCACCGCGGTAAAGGCGTTGCCCATGGACATGGCTTTGGTGCCATAGACAAAATTATATTGGTTGTACCAGGGTTTGTATTGGGGAAAAACCATCAGCGCCGCGGCAGACAATAAAAAAAAAATGCAGCAGCGGCCTTTCATTTCTTGTCTTCCGCAACCAAATCATCTTCCTCGTCATAACCGATCCGTTCGTCCTGGTCCTCGATAACCACCCGGCCGCCCACCGTCTCCTCGTAGGAGAGGCAGCACATCAGGCGCCCGCACATCCCGGAAATCTTGACCGGGTTCATGTTCAGGTTCTGCTTCTTGGCCATCTGCAGCGTGATGGGCTCGAGGTTGTTCAGGAAGGTCTTGCAGCAGAGCTGGCGGCCGCAGATGCCCACGCCGCCGATCATCTTGGCCTCGTCGCGGATGCCGATCTGGCGCATCTCGATGCGCATGCGGAATTTCTTGGCCAGATCCTTGACCAGGTCGCGGAAATCGATGCGCCCTTCCGA
>SPCN01000313.1 GCA_004525465.1 Chrysiogenales bacterium
AAACCAGGAAATGGTGGGCATTGTCAACCTGAAATATGATGCCGACAAGTTGTTGGCCGTGCTTAAAAAGAACCAGGCACTCACAGCCGAAGAAAAATACCGCGACCGGAATATTTATACCTTAAAAAATGAAGATTCCGCCAAGGATACCCGCCTGGCTTTCCTGAACAAGACCAATATTGTCATCGGCTCTCCGCTTCAGGTCAGGAAGACCATTGACCTGGCCCTGGACAAGGGCAAGAACGTTCTGCAGACCGCAAGCCTGATGAAATATGTGGACAAGCTTGACAAAAAAAGTATGTTCTGGATGGCCGTCGGCAATATCCCGGAAAAAATGAAAAGTGCTCCCAGCGGCGGCATGATGCCCATGGATCTGAGCAAGGCCGAAGCGTTTACCGCTTTCATGGATTACAAGAACAAGAATTTTTCCGGAGAATTCCGCCTGATCTCTTTTAACGAGGAAGGGAACAAACAGATCGCCGACATGCTCAACGGCCTGAAATCGCTGGGCGCCATGGGCTCCGCCAAGGAACCCGAGCTGGGGCAGTTGCTCAACAGCATTCAATTGAGTTCCGGGGCCGACCACATCAAATTGACCTTTTCCCTGTCCGAGGCATTGATGACCAAGCTGGGCGCCAAGGCCAAGGACAAGGCCAATGCCATGGTTCCCCCGGTTCAGCCGGATCCATTTTCCGTCGAATAAGTACCGCTTTCTGATCGGCTGCGGCACTGACGCCCCAGCGGAGGGTTGCATATGAATTGGCTCTTCGTTCTGCCCGGGTTTTTTATTTTGCTGTTGGCGGTTCTGTTTTTCATGGACAGCAAAAAACATGCCGGTGTCCTGGCGCGGCAGACCGCACCTCTGCAGCTGCTGCTGATCGTCCTGACTTCGGCAATCGCCCTGCTCAGCAGCGGTCTGCTCAAAAGATTTTTTTATTCGCCGCAGCTGATGTTCGTCCTCTGGCTGCTGTTCTGGTTATTGCTGCTGGTCCTGGCCGTCAGGATCCTGGCCTATTTCGTGTTCGATTTCCTGCTCCTTAAAAAACAGGGGATACGCTACCCCAAACTGGTCAAGGAAGTGGTGGTTTTTGTCCTCTATATCGTCGGCATCCTGCTGATCCTGAATTACTACCTGAACATCAGGCCCACGGCTCTCTGGGCGTCATCGGCGGTCCTGACCGTGGTGATCGGCTTCGCCCTGCAGGATATCCTGGGCAACCTTTTTTCCGGCATCGTCCTGAATTTTGAGGATTCTTTCAAGCTCGAGGACTGGGTGCGCATCGGCGACCGCGAGGGACGGGTGGAGCAGTTCGGCTGGCGTTCATTCAAGATCCGCACCATCGACCGGGAACTGATCGTCATCCCCAACCAGACGGCGTCGAAGGCCGAGGTCCTGATCTACGGTTCGGGAGGGCAGCCTGTTCGCCTGAAGATCGGCGTTGCTGCCAGTTACCAGGACAGTCCCGACCGGGTGGGCGCGGCCATCCTTAAAGCCCTGGAGTCCATGACAGAAATTCGCCGTGAGCCGCCGCTGGAAGTGCAGCTGGTGGATTTCGCCGATTTCGCGCTGAATTACCTGGTCAAGTTCTGGATCGACGACTACGCCCGGCACAACGTCATCGCCTCCGAGGCCAGGCGCCGCATCTGGTACACTTTCCGGCGCCAGGGTGTCGAGATCCCCTACCCGAAGCGCGATGTGTACATGAAGCAGGAGCGGAGCGCCGAGATCCCCCGCCAGGCCCTGGCCGAAGTTCTGCAGGGCAACGACGTGCTGCGCGAGATCGAGGCGGAGAAGTTCCGCGATCTGTTGGCGCTGGCCGAATACAAGGTTTTCGGTGGCGCTGAGACCATCATCCGCGAAGGCGACGCCAGCGATTATTTTTATCACATTTATTCCGGCGCCGTGAATGTGCTCAAAAACGGCCAGGTCATCGCCCGGCTCGGGGCCGGCGACTTTTTCGGCGAAATTTCCCTGGTCACCGGGGAAAAATTCAACGCCACGGTCGTGGCTGACCGCGAAAGCGTCATCGTCCTGGTGTCGTCGGCGCACTTCAAACAAGTCATCGACATGAACGAAAAAATGGCCTTGAAGCTTTCGCAGGTGATCACCCGGCGCCAGGAGGAGATGCGGCTATTCAGCGAAAAAAACCGCAGGACGGACAGCGCCGTTCTCCATAAAAATTCCGCCAACCTGTTCAAGCGCATCGTGAATTATTTCGCCACTAAAAAATAGAGAGAATCCGTTCCGAGATATCGTTAACTTTCTTTAACTCCAATCAACATTAAAAACGCCTCAGCCCCACAGGTCGGATGCAATGGGCTTTATATTGCTAATTATTTTCACTCAATTCTTCTAAGGCCTTTACAACTTCATTTGGCCTGGCATATTGAATATAATGATTAACTGCTTTTAACTTTACATATTTACAATCGGGGATTTCTCTGGCCAGTCTATCGCATTGCAACAGCAATTGTTTTCTATCATTATCGCCTACAATGATACTTACACTATGTTTTATGCCGCGGTATTTGTGGGCGTATTTCACTATTTCTTTATTATAATTATCCGATTGCCTGGCTCTTGTGGCCATAGATATTGCTTTATTCCACAACTCTTTCCTAAATGGAATAAAATTTTCCGGGAAAAGCGATTCATCGCCTTTCATATACCTTAATAGATTTTTTTCAACCATTGCCTCCCCAATAATTGGATCAAGGAATACTAATAATCCTTCTCCATAAATAGGGATAGAAATCATTTTCGTAGTAAAAATACCGGCATTGGGATCATCAATTTCATATCCAAGCGGAGCCAATAATAAATAAGCTTTTATGTTCTCGTCATAGTCAATTGCCATTCTTAAAGCAATTGCTCCACCATACGAATGTCCAACAATTATCACATTTTTTAAATCTAATTTATTAATTATCTCCCGCGCTATTTTTGCATTTCCATCTAATGTATAATCGTTCTTTTCAATATCACTAAAACCCATACCAGGTCTATCTATCGCCGTCACTCTGGACTTGTCTTTTAACAATGGGTATAGTTTTTCCCAGTCTTCTACGCTTCCCATACTGCCGTGAATAAAAAAAATATTATCACCATTCCCGGTTTGATAATAGCGCATCATCCTACCTTTAACTTCTAATTTATTACCAATGT
>SPCN01000052.1 GCA_004525465.1 Chrysiogenales bacterium
AGCAATTGCCGGTTAAAAAAGATTTTATTTCCGGCATCCGCCGGGCTCCGGATCGGGGATTTTACCTTAGCCCCGCCCAGACCAAAGTGGCCCTGAAAAATGCATTGCGCTATATCCCCACTCCGCTCCACCAAGAAATCGCGCCCGAGTTCATGGATGAGTTGCTCAACCGCGGGCGCATATATGGCTACCGTTACCGACCGGAGGACAGCCTGAAAGCCCGTCCGCTGGATGAATATCCGGGGAAAATCCTTGAGGCCAAGGCCTTTCAGGTGATGATCGACAACAACCTGGATTTCGAAGTGGCCCTTTATCCCTATGAACTGGTGACCTATGGCGAGAGCGGCCAGGTCTTCCAGAACTGGATGCAATACAATCTGGTCAAGTTGTATCTGCAGGAGATGACCGACCGCCAGACCCTGGTGGTTTATTCCGGCCATCCGCTCGGCCTTTTTGAATCCCCTGTCGATGCGCCGCGGGTCATTGCCACCAACGGCATGCTGGTGGGCATGTACGACAATCTGGCTGGTTTTGCCCAGGCTGCGGCCATGGGGGTTTCCAATTACGGACAGATGACGGCCGGGGGCTGGATGTATATCGGCCCGCAGGGCATCGTTCATGGCACCTACCTGACCCTGCTCAATGCCGGACGCATGTATCTCGGAATTCCCGCTCAAAAGGACCTGGCAGGAGTGGTTTATTTGAGTTCCGGGCTTGGCGGCATGAGTGGCGCCCAGGCCAAGGCCGTGGAGATAGCCGGAGGTATCGGGGTGCTGGCCGAAGTCGATTATTCGCGCATTGAAACCAGGCACAAGCAGGGCTGGGTAGCGAAAATTTCTTCCGACCTCGATGAGATCGCCCGCTGGTTGGACGAATACCGCAAAAGCAAAAGACCCATATCGATCGCCTATCACGGCAATGTCGTGGATCTCTGGGAATATGTGTTGAGCCACGATATCCCCATTGAGCTGGCCTCGGATCAAACTTCGTGCCACGATGTTTATGGCGGCGGCTACACGCCGGCCGGCGTCACTTTCGAGGAAGGGCGGCGCCTGCTGCGTGCGCAGCCCGCCGAGTTCCGCAGGCGGGTCGACGAGTCGCTGATCCGGCAATTCCGCCTGATTCAAAAAATGGCACCCAGGGGCACCCGTTTCTGGGATTACGGCAATTCTTTTTTAAAGGCAGTATTTGACGCCGGCGCCACCGACATCGCGGCCAACGGGCAAGATGCCAGCGACGGCTTTATCTTCCCCAGCTATGTCGAACATATTATGGGGCCGCTGTGTTTTGACTATGGTTACGGTCCTTTTCGCTGGGTGTGCTTGAGCGGCAAGGCCGAAGATCTGGCAAAGACCGATCAGGCCGCCATGTCGTGTCTTGATCCCGACCGCCGGGCCATGGATCGCGATAACTTCGAGTGGATCAGGAATGCCGGCAAGAACAAATTGGTTGTCGGCACCCAGGCGCGTATCCTCTATGCCGATGCCGAGGGCCGGGTGAAAATCGCCCTGAAATTCAATGAGTTGGTGCGTCAAGGCGTCATCGGTCCGGTGATGCTGGGACGCGATCATCATGATGTTTCCGGGACAGATTCCCCCTTCCGGGAAACAGCCAACATCCGTGACGGCAGCAACCTGACCGCCGACATGGCCGTGCACAACTTCGCCGGTGACGCCGTCCGCGGCATGTCCATGGTCGTGCTCTCCAACGGCGGCGGCGTGGGCATCGGCAAGGCATTCAACGGCGGTTTCGGCCTGGTTTTGGACGGCAGCGAACGCCGCGACCGCATCATCGCTTCGGCCATGGAATGGGATGTGCTCAACGGCATCGCCCGCCGCGCCTGGGCCCGCAATGAAAACGCCATGGAAACCGCCGCCGCCTGGAACGACCGGCACCCCAATCGCGGCCACATCACTCTGCCCCATTTGGCCGACGACAAGCTGGTCGATGACCTTGTCGATAAGAGCTTTCCGGGGAAAAAGTAACCCTGGGACAAGCGAATTCGGGAGGGGCGTATAAACATACGCCCAAAAACAGGAAAGATTGATCGAAGAAGGGCGAATATTTATTCGCCCCTACCAGCAATTTTTATGTGAATTCCTATGAAATTCCAAGAAAAAACCATTGAATCAAGGGCGGTTTTCTCTTATAATGAATTTGTTCGTACGCAGAAGCAAGGAGTAAATACCCATGGGTTTGGTAAAAAAAGGAAAAGAACTTTGGTTCTATGAACAGCTTTATACCGACACCACCTACGGCTTCAAAGTGTCAAAGGTGATCGTGCCGGAAATTGATACCGGCTTTCAAAAGTTAATGATCCTGGAAACAGACCGTTTCGGCCGGGTGCTGGTTTTGGATGGCATCGTGCAGCTGACAGAAGAGGACGAAGGTATTTATCACGAATGGATCGCCCACTGGCCGATATTTGCCCTGAACCGACCGGCCAGGCACGTGCTGATCATCGGCGGCGGCGACTGCGGCGTGGCTCGCGAAGTGCTCCGCCATAAATCGGTGCAAAAAGTGACCATGGTGGAGATCGATAAAATGGTCTGCGACCTGTGCCGCGAGCATATGCCGTCGATATGCGAGGGAGTGTACGAAGATCCCCGCTTCAAACTGATCATTGGCGACGGAGCCGAAGTGATCCGGCAGATGAAGGGCAAGTGTGATGTAATCGTCATCGATTCGACCGATCCGATCGGACCGGCCAAGAGCCTGTTCAACACCGACTTTTACCAGAGCGTTTATGACGCCCTGGTCGAAGGCGGTATTACCATCCACCAGACCGGGGCGTTGATTCTGCAGCCGTTCGAATGCCCGGGCAGCTGGCGGCAGATCGAGCGCAGTTTTGATGATGTCCGGGTGGTGCAATTCGCCAATGTGAGTTATATGGGCGGCCCCTTCAGCCTGACCGCCGGTTCCAAAGGCGGGAACGTATTCAAAAACGCCGAACGCAATGCCCAGAAGGCTTACAAAAAAGCGGGTTTCAAGACCAGCTGGTATTCGCCGCAGATCACGGCCATCCCCTATCCTGAATTTCAGAAAAGGCTGGAAACCGACAAATACGGCGAAGAGATTGTTATGGATATTGAACTTCCGGCCAACAGTTCTCCCGGGGCAAGGCAGGTAGAAAGGTGGGCCAAGCAAACCTGTACAGCGATCAAGATGAAAACATTCGGTGATCCGATCATGGCCAGCTCAAAGTTGGCTGAAGGAGACACGCTGGTGCAATACGTGGAAACCAGCGCCATCAATTACCGGCGCCATGGGCGGGTGGCGGCGCTCAATTGCTTCACCTGCGCCTACTTGCCTGTAAATGATGCCATCAGAACTTCGATCGATTATTTCAAAGCCGGTAAAGCGCTTTGCTGGCACCTGCCGCGCGGATCTTTTGCCGATATAAAAAAAATAAGAAAAAACACCAGAATCTTTGAATACAGATTGAGCACTGACAAAATTTCTCAGGTTTTTCAACCGCGCCTGATCGAAAGCACAGAGGCATTTGCTCCTGGTTTTCTTTTTTTCCGAGAAAAGGGAACGGCGGCGTTTGAATTGGTCATGGACCTATATGAGTGCGATTACGCTAAAATTTCAAGCCCGGCCGTAGTGGCTCGCTGGGCGGGAAACGAATTCCCGAAAACAACCGGGCTGAAAACGATAGGCAAGGCCGATGCGCCCGATTTCGGCCACGCCAAGAAAAAAACGGCCGGACCTTCGGTGGTGCAGCTATTCCAAGGTGGTTCCAATATCAGCCACTATTCGGTCAACTGGCTCATGATCGTGGTCAATGTCGTGGCCAAACAGGAGTTCTCCCTTGAGAAGGCCATTCGCCAGACCATGAAATATTTCAAGGGCAAATATGCGGTTTGCTGGCTCCTGCCCCGGGGAAATGCTGGGCAATCTCTTAAAAAGCTCGCCGACAACACCTTTATTTTTGAGGTTAAGGGCAAGTAGCTGCGAATAACCGCTTTTTAAATCAAAATTATCCAAAGGTGGGTTTATGGCATGGCATCAACTTTAATTATAAGTTGACAACGACACACTCAACTAATATTTATATTTCAGTTATTAAATTGTTGACAAATCGGAAAAATTGGCATATATTTAAGTACAAGAAAAAATTAAGGAGTTAAATATGGGAAAAATAATCGGTATTGATTTGGGAACAACCAATTCGGTTGTGGCGATAATGGAAAAGGGTGATATTAAGATTATCACCAATTCTGAAGGTGGCAGGACAACCCCATCGGTGGTCGGTTTTACCAAGGATGGCGGCCGGCTTGTTGGTCAGGTGGCCAAACGCCAGTCGATCACCAATCCGGAGAACACCGTCTATTCCATCAAACGCTTTATGGGACGCAGAATCTCTGAAGTCAGCGATGAAATCAAAATGGTCCCCTTCAAAGTGGTGGGTGGGCCCAACGATGATGCCCGCGTCAACATTGAAGGCAAGCAATATTCACCTCCCGAAATCTCGGCCCTGATTTTGCAGAAACTCAAGGAAGCGGCTGAGGACTACCTCGGGGAAAAGGTCACCGAGGCGGTCATCACTGTCCCGGCCTATTTCAACGATGCCCAGCGCCAGGCTACCAAAGATGCAGGAAAAATAGCCGGTCTGGATGTTAAGCGCATCATCAACGAGCCTACGGCCGCAGCCCTGGCTTACGGCATGGACAAGAAAAAAGATGAGTTGATTGCCGTCTACGATTTTGGCGGCGGCACATTCGATATTTCCATCCTGGAGATCGGCGAAAATATCGTTGAGGTTAAATCGACCAATGGAGACACCCATCTGGGTGGCGACAACATCGACCAGAAGTTGATCGACTGGATTGCCGAGGAATTCAAAAAAGATCAGGGCATCGATCTGACCAAGGACAAGATGGCCTTACAGCGCTTGAAGGAAGCAGCCGAAAAAGCCAAGATCGAACTCTCAACGACCCAGGAAACCGAGATCAACCTTCCTTTCGTCACAGCCGACGCTTCGGGACCCAAACACCTGATCCTCAAATTGAGCCGATCCAAGTTGGATCAGTTGGTCGGAGACATCCTTGAACGGTCCATAGCTCCCTGTCGGCAGGCTATCAAGGACGCCGGAGTGAGTACTGCCGATATCAAAGAGATCATCCTGGTTGGCGGCATGACCCGTATGCCCTACATCCAGGAATTGGTCAAAAAGTTTTTCGGAAAGGAAGGCAATAAAAGCGTGAATCCTGATGAAGTGGTCGCAGCCGGCGCTGCGGTTCAGGGCGGGGTCCTGGGTGGTGAGGCCAAGGATATCCTTCTACTGGATGTCACGCCGTTATCGTTGGGCATTGAAACCCTGGGCGGTATTTCACACAAATTGATCGAGCGCAACACTACGATCCCGACCAAGAAAACCGACATTTTCACCACCGCTGAAGACAATCAATCCACCGTGGAAATCCATGTCCTTCAGGGAGAAAGGGAGATGGCGCGCGATAACCGCACCCTGGGTAAGTTTCACCTGCCCGGCCTGCCGCCTGCGCCGCGCGGGGTTCCCCAGGTTGAAGTAACTTTTGATATTGATGCCAACGGCATTTTGAATGTGTCGGCCAAGGATCTGGCCACCTCCAAGCAGCAGGCCATCACCATCACCTCATCGAGTGGCCTCAATGATAAGGAGATCGACAAAATGGTCAAGGACGCAGAAAAATTCCGCGAAGATGACCAGCAAAAGAAAGAGGCTATTGAAAATCGCAACAAGCTCGATCAATTGTCGTACGCCCTGGAAAAACTGGTTAAAGAGAACAAGGAAAAGATCCCCGCGGACATGGTCAGTGAAGTCGAAACTGCAGTTAAACGAGCCAGAGAAGCGGTGGAAAAAGGGGACAATCTGAAGATCCTCGAAGAGATAGAAAATATCAACAAATTGTCCGGCAAACTATCTACTGAAATGTACAAGACTGCCGGCGCCCAAAAAGAGCCCCAACCCGGACCCGATACCGACAAAGCGCCGGAAGCCGAGGCCGCCGCCAGCGAAGGCGAAGTCATCGATGCCGAATTCGAAGATATCGGCAAGGACAAAAAGTAATTTTTCTGTTTTTTTCTTGATTCTCCCCGGGCAAGGGGCAGTGGTAAAAACTGTCCCTTGCTTTTCGTTCACTCCGTTTCTATTTGCTTTATCTGCCAGTATATGTTAAATTTTAATCCACACTACAGGAGGCACAATGAAAATAAAAATTATTGCTGTGATTCTTTCAATAATGCTTTTTACCGCTTTTTGCAGTGAGAAAGTCGATCGCCAAGGTGTGGATCTGAAACTTACGCTCGTTCCGGAAGCCATAACTGACTCCCTGTATTTGAAAATGAATTATGAATTCACTACCTCGAGTGATTTTAAAAAATTTAGTAATGATTATTCCATTTTTGTCCATTTCTGGCGGGTAAACAGCAAGGAAATGTTGCTGCAGGATGATCATCCGCCTCTGAAAAAAGTCAGTGAGTGGGTTGCCAATGACAATATTAAGTATTCGCGGGTATTGTTCATCCCGCAATTTTTAAACGAGTTCGACGTCGACTTTGAAGGTTACGAGGGACTGAAATTGACGGTTGGCTTGTACAATCCGAATATTCAGGAAAAATCGATCGTCCTTTTTGAAAAGAAAATCAATATCCAGCCTGCTTCGATCAACGCTCCTGAGATTGTTTATGATGAGGGGTGGAACGAGATTGAAACCGACATCAATGCCGTTGAGCAGTTCAGCAAGAGTTGGCGTTGGACCACGGCCAAATCGCTTTGCATTATCGAAAATCCCCAAAAAGAATCCACGCTGATCATCAAGGGCGGTGTAAACAAAACCGTGTTTCAGGACCAGAAAGTGACATTCAGGATCAATGATATATTGTTGGATGAATTCATTCCCGCTGAAGAGAATTTTTCAAAAGAATACACGGTGAGCCCGCAAATGATGGGCAATACCGATGAATTTTCCCTGAAATTCGAAACTGACAGGGTTTTTGTGCCGGCCAAAGTGTTTCCTGATAGCAAAGACAACCGGGAACTCGGAGCCCAGATTTTCTTCATCTATTTCCGGGAAAAACTGCAATAAAAAAATACCCCGCTTCTGGGGCGGGAGTTACGTTTTTGATTGGTGAGGTGGCAGTATGCTCGAAAGAGATTTGAAAGAACTGCTTGCGGTCGAAGGAAGTCTGGAAGCCGAAATCATCAAGTCCAAACTGGAGAGTTTCGCTATCCCGGTATTGCTGCAATACGAAGCCGTAGGGCGTATTTTTGGTATTACCATGAATGGCCTGGGTAAAGTAAAAATAATGGTGCCGGAATCTTTTTTGGAAGAAGCGCGAAAAGTTTTAGCCGAATAAAGTGCAATAAACATTCTTGATTTTACTCCACGCCTAAAAAAATATCTGCTTGGCAATTGGCTGTTGACCAGTGGAAAGCCAGCTCGCAATTCTCATAGATATTGTCGCGAAAATGCCCATATCCGCAAATGTAGCAAATATTTGTGAGAAATGCGGGCTAAAGTTTGAATTCTATAAAAGTTTCTGTCAACCGTTCAAGGTCAGCAGGGGAATTCAAATCGTATTTTAGGACACTCAGGGAAATAAAGTTGTTTTGGACTGCCCAGACATCGGTGCCCTGGCTGTCGGCATAAGCGGGAGTCCCGGTTCCAATCCAATAATATTTACGACCTCTCGGATCGATCCGTTCAATAATATCGGGAGTATACTTCTTGTTTCCCAGTTTAGTGACTGCGATTTCCCCGCGGTTGGGGAAGGGGATGTTTAGATTGTAAATGACGCCGTTGTGAAGTTGAGAGAGTAATTTGTCAAGGACCTTGGCGGTAATGTGCGCACCGGCGGCAAAGTCGAATTCCTGCCGTTGATACTGGCCCAGACCGGCAAGCAAAGAGACGGCCAGTGAGGGAATGCCGTACAGGTAGCCGGAGAAAGCGCCGCCCACGGTTCCGGAAAAAAAAATATCTTCAGAGAGGTTTTCCCCCAAATTCATTCCTGAAACGATGAAGTCGGGATGAATGGGGAGTATTTTTTGCAGTGCGATATTGACGCAGTCGGCTGTTGTGCCGTTGATGGCAAAGACCTTCTCCTCGACCTGGTTGATGCGCAGCGGGTGATTCAATGTCAACGCCATACTGATGGCACTTTTTTCCCGGTCTGGAGCAACGACCCAGACATGGTATTTTTGTTCCAGTTCATTTTTTAAGGCAGAGAGCCCCTTTGAATAGAAACCGTCGTCGTTGGTCAGTAATATTGTTTTCATTTGGTTGGGAGTTTTTCAAGTCGGGGCGAGTGGATTCGAACCACCGACCACACGCACCCCAAGCGTGTACGCTAACCAGACTGCGCTACGCCCCGGCTCAATCAGTTTTTATCATCTTTGGCTAGCAAAGTCAATATTTCGCTGAGGCCGCGGCGGATATTTTTCAGTTTTTCCGGATCGACAGGCTCCTGATTTGAACCCGGCTGGGTATTGGCCATGTCGCCGAAATTTTGCGACAATAGGTCCCTGATCTTGCCCTTATCGCACTTTTCATTAATCAACCATTGCTTAATGGCCATGATGATCTCGATATCACGGCGGCTATAAAATTTATCGCCGCTTTGGTTGACCACGGAAGCAAAAGCCGCGAACTCCTTTTCCCAGTAATCCAGCACCCGGCCGTCAAGTTTGACCATTTGCATGACCTCCTTGCGGCGGAAAGTCAGTTTATCGGGAATATTTTTTTCAGCCATTTACCCTTTTCCACTCCTGATCAAATTATAACGGAATTCGGATGTTAATGAAATAAGCCATAAAAATTTTTTAGTTCTTCTAGAAGTTGATCGCAACGCTGCCGCCGAAATAAAAGCCGTTCTTGAATCCGGCCTCGGCCCTGAGCAGGAATTTGTCCCTGATATTGCCGATGACGCCTACCGGTAGATGGCCCACGGGCACAATGAGTTTTTTCTGGTATGAATCGCGGATGGTCGTGCCCAGCTCATCCATGTATGACCCTTCGGCGAAGATGCTCATGCGGCCGATGCCAATGCCCGCGCCGATATACGGGTGAATTGCTGAGGCCGGAAAAAGGTGCATGAGAATCGTGGCGGTGATATTCAGCTGTGTGATTTCGCCTGAGCCGAAAAAACGGTTGTTGTATTGTTCCACCCGGAAATAGCCTTCTCCGGAAATGCGGCTGTATTCCAGGCTGTACACTCCGCTGAATAAAGATTGCGGTCCATTGTCACCATAAGAATAGGTTTCGAAACACATTGCGGTTCCCTTCAATTGCGGGTGTTCGTAGAGAGCCAAGTCCAAAAGGGCGTTGGGGATGCCGAAGGAACTGATCCTGATTCCCGCCCCGTAGCGGAACACTTTGCTGTCGGCGGCGGGCAAGATAATGGAAAGGAAAACGATAATAAAAAGAAGTGTTTTTGCTTTCATGCTACTCCTCAGTCCATTCGGTAATTTGGAGATTCTTCGGTGATTATCACGTCGTGGACGTGGCTTTCTTTTAGGCTGGCGTTGCTGATGCGGATAAAGCGGGATTTATCGCGCAGTTCGTTCATGGTGCGGCAGCCGGTCAGACCCATACCGGCTCTGACGCCGCCAATAAGCAGTGGAATCAGGTTCATAACAGAGCCGCGATATGGAACCCGCCCTTCGATGCCCTCGGGAACCAGCTTGGATTCAGCATATTCATCGTCCTGGAAATAGCGGTCGCGGCTTCCGGCCTTCATGGCAGCTATTGAACCCATGCCGCGATATTTTTTATATGATCGGCCCTGGTAAATAACCATTTCTCCCGGACTTTCGTCGGTTCCGGCCAGAATGGATCCGATCATGACCGAATTGGCTCCGGCGGCAAGGGCTTTGGTGATATCCCCGGAAAACTTGATGCCGCCATCGGCAATAACCGGCACGCGGCCGGCGACTTCGGCTGCTACAGCCATGATGGCCGATATTTGCGGGACTCCGGCTCCGGTCACTACGCGAGTGGTGCAGATCGATCCGGGGCCGATGCCGACTTTCAGACCGTCCACTCCCAGAGCCAGCAGTTCCCTGGCTGCGATGGCTGTGGCGATATTGCCCACGACCAGATCCACCCCGCTGGCAGCAGCTCGAACATTTTCTATGGTCTGCATCACTTTACGAGAGTGGGCATGCGAGGTGTCGATGACCAGAGCGTCCACTTTGGCGGCTATCAGGGCGCTGACCCTTTCCATGGTATCAGCGCCCGTACCCACGGCGGCGCCTACTTGCAGACGGCCCATTTTATCCTTGGAAGCGGTGGGGAATTTTTCAGTTTTAACTATGTCCTTGAATGTGATCAGCCCCTTCAGAAAATTGTTTTTATCGACCACGGGAAGTTTTTCAATGCGGTTAATGTGCAAAAGCTGTTTGGCTTCAGCCATTTTGATGTTCTCGCCAGCGGTGATTAAATTGACAGCCTTCATGATGGTAGAAATTTTATCACTGAAATTGCCGGCAAAACGCAGATCACGATTGGTCAAGATTCCGACCAGTTTCCCCTGTTTATCGACGATGGGCAAACCCGAAATACCTTTTTCCCTGACAAGTTGCAAGGCTTCTTGGATGGTATTGTCCGGATGCAAGGTTATGGGGTTGACGATCATGCCCGATTCCGACCGCTTGACTTTGAGCACTTCGCCAGCCTGCTCGGCGATGGTCAAATTCTTATGAATGATGGCCATACCGCCAAGCTGGGCCATGGCAATGGCCATTCGCGATTCAGAAACGGTATCCATGGCCGCCGAAACCAGGGGGATGCGCAGTTGAATGCGGCGGGAGAACATGGTCGCCGTATCTGTCTGGCTGGGCAGCACTTCAGAATATGCGGGAACCAGCAGCACATCGTCGAAGGTCAGGCCTTGATAGGCAATTATTTTTTCATCTATTTTCATCGTCTCTTTTTGTGTTTGCCTCCGGGCATCTTGAATGCCGGAGCGGACAGTTTTGGTTTCTTCTTTTTGCGCCAATCCTCGATTTCCTCGTCGCTTACCGGCCTGAACAGGAACAGGAAGCGCAGGACCTCTTCATCGATCCGGTTCAGCAATGCTTCATACATCTGGTAACTTTCTTTTTTGTATTCGATGAGGGGGTCCTTCTGGGCGTAGCCGCGCAAGCCTATACCCTCTTTCAGGTGATCGATGCTGAGCAAATGATCTTTCCATTGCGAATCGATCACTTGGAGCAAGATCATCCTTTCCAACTCGCGCATCTGGGTGGCGCCGACAAGCGCTTCCTTTTCCTGGTAGAGGGCCTTGATTTGCCCAATAACGTTTTCCTTCAGGAGCAGGGGCGGGGAATCGCGGAAATCACCCTGGGGAACTTGCCT
>SPCN01000289.1 GCA_004525465.1 Chrysiogenales bacterium
GGAAATCGGAGTATTTGATCTTCAGCGTCACGGTGCGCGCCCGCTTGCCTTCTTCAGCAAGCTCTGCAAAAACCCGCTGGGCACACTCATGCAAAAATTCCAGCAACGGTTCTTTCTCCGGGATATCCCGGGGGAAAGTTTCTTCGGCTCCGAAGGACTGCCGTTGACGCCAGGGTGTCACCGGGCGCTCATCAATGCCGCGGGCGATATCGTATATATAGAGGCCGAATCTCCCGAATTCTTTTTCCAAAAAGTCCAGAGACTTTTTCTCAAGATCGGCCACGGTGCGAATGGACAACTGCCGCAGGCGGACGTCGGTGACCCGACCGATGCCGGGGATCTTGAGTACCGGCAGGGGGCGAATGAAGGCCATGACCTGATCGGGCCTGACCACGCACAGTCCGTCCGGCTTGCGAGCGTCGGAAGCGATCTTGGCCACGAACATGCTGGCCGCCACTCCGGCCGATGCCGTCAGTCCGGTGACGGCGAAAATGCGCTTCTTGATCTCCCTGGCCAGGCGGGTGGCGCTGGATTCGTTTTTCTTGTTGCGGGTCACGTCCAGGTAGGCCTCGTCCAGGGAAACGGACTCGACCAGGTCGGTGAATTCGTGGAAGATGCGTTGGATCTGTTCCGACACCTGTTGGTATTTTTTAAAATCTGGCGCGATGAACAGGCATGACGGACAAAGACGCCGGGCTTGGGCGCAGGATATGCCCGAGTGGATGCCGAACTTGCGCGCTTCATAGTTGGCAGTGGTCACCACCGAGCGACTGTCCGGCCGGCCGCCGACGGCCAGGGGCTTGCCGCGCAATTCCGGGCGGTCGCGCAATTCCACGGCAGCGTAGAACATGTCCATGTCGACGTGAATGATCTTGCGTAATGGCGGAGAGTCAACCATGCAGCGAAAGTAGCACAGGGCAGCTGGAGAGTCAATGATCAGGCCCGGGCGCAGCGGCAATGCGCCAATTTGTCCGATTTAGAAGGAATCCTTGTCAAGACCGGCTTTTTCAGCTAAAATACAGCTTCGCATTTCGGTCGCTTTTGCAGTCAGAAAAACGAATCGTTGACCGCATTCAAGGAGAAAACATGCCGCTCGACTTGTTGGGAAAGATCATGGCCCTGCTGTGCGCCATAGTCTGGGCCGGAGCGGTTATCCTGTTCAAACTGGCCGGCGACAAGATCAAGCCCTTGGCTTTGAACTTGTATAAAACCGCCCTGACCGTGACCATCCTATTCCCCCTACTGCTGCTGTTGGGCATTCCGCTCATCCCGGCCGATGTCCCGGGCCGTTATTGGTTGGCCATTGCCGCCAGCGGCATATTGGGCATCGCGGTCGCCGACACCATGTTTTTCGCCTGCCTGAACCGCCTGGGAGCCGGAGTGACCGCCATTGTCGACTGCCTGTACGCCCCATTCGTCATGACCGCGACCTGGATATATCTGTTTGAAAAGCCTCGCCTGGAGCAGATCGGCGGCGCCGCGCTGGTCATCGCCGCCGTGCTCGTGGTTGCCTACCGGAAAAGCGGCGGCGCCAGGCCGGCCCGGCAGATCATCAGCGGTGTCCTTTTCGGAGTTGGAGCCATGGCCATCATGGCGGTCAGCATCGTGCTCATGAAACCGGCACTGAGCCGGGTCAATGTTTTTTGGGTGACCGAACTGCGCATGCTGTCAGCTCTGGCAGTACTGTTGGTCATGTTCGCCTGGCAAAAGAACCGCCGGCAGTTGCTGGCACCACTGTGGCAGAAAGGCGGCCGGCACTACGCTTTTTGGGGAGCCATTTTTGGCAACCTGATCTCCATGACCCTCTGGGTGGCGGCGTTCAAATACACTTCGGTCAACTCGGCCGCGGTCCTGAACCAGACCAATACCGTATTTGTCGTTGTTCTGGCCGCCGTGTTTTTAAAAGAAACGTTCACCCGCCGCCGCCTGCTGGCGACCCTCCTGGGCGTGGCCGGCTCACTGCTGGTCCTGCTGGGATAGATTCCAAATAACAAATCCCAAATTCCAATGACCCAAACAAGAACCCATGTAGTTTTTTTCTTCGTTTTGGTCATTGGTGCTTGATGCTTGTTTGTGATTTGGTGCTTGGGATTTGGAATTTAAACAGGGCGACCGGCCGGTCGCCCCTACGCCTTCCGCCGTTTGCCATATGCCCAACATTTACAACGCCTCTCCTCTCTGGTAAAATCAAAATATGAAACTCCCCCTGCACGTCATCCTGCTCTCTCTGCTGCTGCTTGGCCTGCAGCTTGCAGCCAAAAGCGAAGGCTCATACACGGCGGCGCGGGAGAAGATGATCAAAGAGCAGATCCTCGAGCGGGGCATCACCGACCAGCGTCTGCTCGATGCCCTGCTCAAGGTCAAGCGACACCTCTTCGTCGCTCCCCCTTACCAGCGCCAGGCATACGGCGATTTTCCCCTGCCCATCGAAGCGGGACAGACCATCTCGCAGCCCTACATCGTGGCCATCATGACTACGGTCATCGCTCCGGATTACAAGAAAAAAGTCCTGGAGATCGGAACCGGCTCCGGCTACCAGGCGGCCGTCCTGGCCGAACTGGTCCGTGAGGTCTACACCATCGAGATCATTCCCACCCTGGCCCGGAGTTCCAAAGAACTGCTGCAGGGCTTGGGTTATAGCAATATCCATTTCCGGACCGGCAACGGTTACCTGGGCTGGCCCGAAGCCGCCCCTTTTGACGGCATCATTGTCACCTGCGCCCCGGACCATATCCCTGCAGCGCTGATCGAGCAGCTGGCCGTGGGCGGCAGGATGGTCATCCCCATCAGCTATTCCACCTCGGTCCAGGACCTGCTGCTGGTGGAAAAACTTGCCAACGGGAAACTGAAAAAAACAAACCTGATTCCCGTCCTGTTCGTGCCTATGATCCGCGCCGGCAATGCCCGCTGACATCCTGGAAGGCCTCAATTCCCAGCAACGGCAAGCCGTTCTGCATTTCGATTCGCCGCTGCTGATCGTAGCCGGGGCCGGTTCGGGCAAGACCCGGGTGATCACTCACAAGATCGCCTACCTGGTCCTGGAAAAAGGGCTCGCTCCCGGCCAGATCCTGGCCGTGACCTTCACCAACAAAGCGGCCGGGGAAATGAAAGTCCGCATCGAAGCCCTGACCGGCATCCCATCCAGCCTGTTCCACATTTCCACTTTCCACGCCCTGGGCCTGAGGATCCTGCGCGAATCGGGAAGCGCCCTGGGCTTCGACGCCCAGTGGCAGGTCTTCGACAGTGATGAACAGAAGCGGCTGCTGGAACGCTTGATCCGCGAAAACTTCCCGCACCTGAGCCGCGACAACGACAGCATCATCCGCAAGATCAGCCTGGCCAAGATGGGCCTCCATTACCCCAACAACAGCGAATTCCTCCGCCAAAAGGGTTTTTCCGAAGCAGA
>SPCN01000356.1 GCA_004525465.1 Chrysiogenales bacterium
GTAGCCGCGCTCGACGATCTCCCCTTCGTCCCAGCGCTTGTCGATCATCAGGTGCAGAATGATGTCGAGGTCTTTGTAGGTGATGCCGAACTCGCCCTCGTCGGTCTGCCCGGGCCACAGGTCGGCCGAAGGCATTTTGGCTATGATCGCTTCGGGGACCCTCAGGTGGCGGGCCAGTTCGAATACCTGGGTCTTGTAGAGATCGCCGATGGGCAGGAAAGCGGCGGCGGAATCGCCGAACTGGGTGGAGTAGCCGACCAGAAGCTCGCTCTTGTTCGAAGTGCCAGCCACCAATGCCTTTTTGCGCACCGAAAAGTCATAAAGAACTGACATCCGTTCCCGGGCGCACTTGTTGCCGATCTGCAAGCGGTTTTCGGCCGGGAAGCGGTCGAAATAGGCGTCCACGGCAGGGGAGATATCGATGACTTCATAGGGTAATTTGAATTTGGCGCAGACCATTTTTCCGTGCTCCAGGCTGGCGGGCGAAGATATGCGGTAGGGGAGAAGCAGGGCGAAGGTGTGGCGGGCGCCCAGGGCTTTTTGGCAAAGCGCCGCGACCAGGGCCGAATCCAGGCCGCCGGAAACACCGATGATTGCGTTTTTGAAGCCGTTTTTGTGGATGCTGTCCCGGATGGCAGTGACCAGGATCTTTTCTACCAGGTCGCAGCGGATCTTAAGCATTAAGGATCCTCTGCAGTTCCCTGAGCACCAGCTGCGGCTGCTCGTCGCGCAGGTAGTTGGAGCTCAAGCGGGCGCGGCGCACGTCGGCCGGCCGGATCTCGGCGTCGAGCACGTCTTCATCGACATACTTGGCTTTTTGGCAGATGCCCTGGCCGGCGCGGGCGAAAAAAGAGCCGCCGCCGAAACCGATGCCGTCTTCGAAGCCGACGCGGTTGACGAACAGGTAATTCTGCTGGTAGAACTGCGAAAAAACGTAGCCCATGGTTTCCCAGAGCTGAAAGGACGAGATGCCGTCCTTGCCGATACCGCGCTGCGGGCTGTTGGAAATGCCGATCAAAAAGTCGGTTTTTTGAATGAAATACAGGTAGGCCAGCATGGGAAACAATATTTCCCGGCAGATGAGAATGCCGGCGGTCATGGTTCCGATCTTGAAGGTCCGGAATTCGTCTCCCGGCTTGAAAATCATCCTTTCTTCGAACATGCCGTAGTTGGGCAGCTGCACCTTGCGGTGGGTATGCCGCCACTTGCCTTTGGAAAAGTAAAGGGCGGTGTTGTAAATGATGCCCGCATCCTCTTCCAGCGGGGCACCGATAATTATGTCGATTTTTTTGCTTAAGTTTTCGAATTCCCGCCATTGACTGCCGTCTTTTTTCAGTGCGATTTCGCAGGCAATGTCTTTCAGGTGATAGCCGCTGATGCTCAATTCGGGAAAAACGATCAATTCCCGGCCGTCAGCGATGGCCCGGGAAATATGGCTGACATGCGCCCCCATGTTTTTTTCGATGTTGCCCAGGGCGGGGCTGAACTGGATGGCTCTGACCTTCATGAAAGGAATATACCACAGCGGCAAGCGGGAAACAATCATGCGCCTTGTGTTATTGGATCAAGAAGCAAAAGTCGGACCGCAGAAGAAAAATCAGGTAACTCTCAAGTATTGATTTGGTGTTCAAATAAGCATGGGACAATTGACAGGTGCCAGGGATTATGCTATTTTTCTGCTTTTGAACCGCTCTTTGGACAAGGAATCCCGGTGAAGAATAAAAAACTCCAGTTCCTGTTGATATTTTTTATGGTTTTTGGACTCTGGGCAGCTGAAAACAAGGCGGATATCCAGAGCAAGGAAGAAGCCAAGCCGGCAAAGAAGGTCGGTCGGGCCTTCATTGAAATGGGCATCAACCTGACGGTTTCCACGCTCAATTATTGGGATAAGTACGCCAAGTTCATCGAGGATTGGCAGTTCACCCTGACCTGGAAGGACCAGAAACGCAAGTTCTTCACCTCCGAGGGGCTGCGCCTGGATTCAAACAACCTGCGCCTCAACTGGACCCATGCCTGGTCCGGGGCATTGTATTACAATTGGGCGCGCAGCAACCAGCTAAGCCCCCTGGCGTCTTCGCTTTTTGCTTTTGGCGGCTCGCTTATCTGGGAGTACTTCGCTGAGTTTCGTGAAGTCGCCTCGATCAATGACAACATTTTTACAGCAATAGGCGGCCCGGCCATCGGCGAGCCCCTTTTCCAGATCGCCGACCATTTCCGCAGCCGCCCCGGCTTGGCCAACCGGGTTGCCTGCCTGCTCATCGATCCGGTGTTGGGGATCAATGATTTTATAGATGGAAACAACCGTGGGCCGCGCCTTCCCACCCGGGAATGGCGCGATTTCCGCTTCAGCCTCGGCGGCAAGCAGGGCCCTGTTTCCCCGGTCGACAACCATTCCGGCCACGCGGCATTGGCTCTCGACCTGCGCCTGGTCACCCTGCCCGGCTATGGACAAGCCGGCTCCGGATCTGGATATTCCCGTCAGCCTATCGACAATGAATACCGGATCTCCTGCAGTTTCAATGGGCGCCTGGTCGAAGAACTATCGGCGCGCACCCGCTGCGCCTTGAGCGGCTGGTGGTGGAAGAATGTTCGCGCTGACCAAAGCGGAGGGCTGCATGGTTGCGAATTCTGGCTGGGGCCGGTCATGGGTTGGGATTTCTTCCAGAAAAAGCCCATCGTGCCCTATGACGGCAACGATCTGGGCATGATCGATCCCTGGTTGGAGCGCGAGCAGCCGACGCGCTACACTGACAAGCACTCCACGGTCAACCTTATCGGCCCGGCCTTCAA
>SPCN01000393.1 GCA_004525465.1 Chrysiogenales bacterium
AGGCGAAAAATGGTTCCCGGCATCCATTCTGGGCCTCAACCTGTCGGTGCCGCTCTTTACTTCCGGATTGCGGTCGGCCCGGGTAGCCCAGGCCAGGTTGGAACTGGAAAAAGCGCAGAATCTGAAAAAACAGGTAGCCGATGGCCTGAAAATGGCCATGGGCCAGGCCCGCTCTGATTTTTCCGCCGCCCTGGAGCGGGAAAAAAACACCGCACAAATGGTCATCCTGGCGCAGCGAATTTATGACAACACCCGCAGCAAATTCAACCAGGGACTAGTGACCACCATGGAACTGACCCAGTCCCACAACCAGTACCTCAACGCCGAATCCAACCATTCCCAGGCGGTGGTGCAGCTGCTCGACGCCCGTATCCGGCTGGACAAAGCCCTGAATCAACTGTAAGGAAAACAACTATGAAAAAAAACAGACTCATATTCATTTTGATCATTTTCATCATGGTCATGGCGGCCTGTCAGAAAAAACAAGACGCAGCGGCCGCCTCCACTGCCGGGCCGGTTCCGGCCGAAACGGAGGGAAACCTGCTGGTCGAAGTGAAGAACATGATGCCCGAGAAGTTCGAGCATTTTTTCGCTGTTAGCGGTTCGCTGGAAGCGATCCAGGATGCCTTCATCAGCGCCGAGACCAGCGGCCAGATCAAGACCATTCATGTCCAGGAAGGCCAACGTGTCCCCAAAGGCGACCTGCTGGTTTCCCTGAATTCCGATATTACCCGCAATGCTGTCGCCGAGGTGAGGAACGCCCTGGACCTGGCCCGCACCGTTTTTCAAAAACGCCAGGAACTCTGGGACAAGAATATCGGTTCCGAGATTCAGTACCTGGAAGCCAAGACCAACAAGGAAACTTTGGAAAATCGCCTTAAATCGCTGCAGGCGCAGCTCGACCTGGCACAGGTCAGAGCTCCGTTCGCCGGCATCATCGACAAGATCTTCAAGAAGGCGGGCGAACTGGCCGTGCCCGGGCTGCAGTTGATGCAGCTGGTCAACTTGAAGCGCATGCGTGTCAATGCCGAGGTGGCCGAGACCTACCTGGGCAAGATCAAACAGGGCGACCGCATCGAGATCACTTTCCCCACTTATTCCGACTGGCGTCTGGAAGCCTCCATTTCCCGCATCGGCCAGGTGGTGAATGTGAAAAACCGCACCGTCCTGGTGCAGACCATACTGGACAACAGCCAGGAAAAAATGAAGCCCAACATGATGGTCACTCTGCGCTGCCGTGATTTTTTTGCCCCCGCCGCCATGGTGGTGCCGGCAATTGTGATAAAGAACGATTTGAACGGGACTTATCTCTATACACTGGAACGGGAAAGTGGCGGCAGCCTGGCCCACAAGCTTTACATCACCACTGGCCTGACCGAGGGCAACCGCACCATGGTCGTTGGCGGGCTGGCCGCAGGGCAGCAGGTGATCGTCAACGGCTATAACCTGGTCAAGAACGGCATGCCGGTCACGGTCAAACGCTGAGCGACCGGCGGACAACAGCATGGAAAAAAACGATTTGACCGAAAAAAAACTGGTTCGCGAGTTCCCGCCCACCACTTTTGCCCTGCAGAACCGCAACACGGTGATCCTCCTGGTCCTGCTGCTGGTCCTTTTCGGCCTGATGGCTTATAGGACCATGCCCCTGGAACTCTTTCCCCAGGTAAACCTGCCTTATGTCTTCGTCAATACCATCTACTCCGGCAATTCGCCGGTGGACATCGAAAACCTGATCACCCGCCCGCTGGAAAAAGAGATCAATCCGATCAACGGCATCAAGCAGCTGCGCTCGGTTTCCGCCCAGGACAACTCCAATATCTTCATCGAATTCAATTCCGACGTCAAGATCGATAAAGCCCTGCAGGATGTCAAGGACGCCGTGGACAAGGCCAAGAGCGAACTGCCCAATGACCTGAGGACAGACCCCATGGTCATCGAGCTGGATTTCAACGAATTTCCCATTATCAACGTCAATCTTTCCGGCGATTTCAGCGTTGATGAATTGAAGGACCATGCCGAATACCTGAAGGACGAGATCGAAAATATTCCCGAGATCTCAAAAGTACAGATCTCCGGGCTCAACGAGCGCCAGATCCAGATCAACGTCGATCCCTGAAAATGGAAGCCTTCAGGTTGGGTTTCAATGACATAGAGAACGCGATCAGCGCCGAGAATACCAACAGCGGCGGCGGCGACCTGGTGGTGGACAAGACCACGCGCTCCATCCGTACCGTGGGTGAATTCAAACGCATAGGCGAAATCGCTGACATCATAGTCAAGCAGGAGGACGGCAAGGACATTGTCTACCTGCGCGACGTGGCCGATGTGGTCGACGGTTTCGAAGACCCCCTGAGCTACGCCCGTCTAAACCGCCAGACGGTGGTCAGCCTGCAGGTGATCAAGAAAGCCCGAGAAAACCTGATCGTGGCCATCGACAAATTGAACGCTGTGCTGGCCAGCGCCCGCCAGGGCAGATCCATCCCCGTAAACCTGAACATCACCAAGTCC
>SPCN01000344.1 GCA_004525465.1 Chrysiogenales bacterium
GCCAGGGTGTGGTTCATGGACGTGCAGCTGTCCAACATCATCTCGTTCTGCGGGCTGCTGCTGCTGGCTTTCAATCCGGCCCAGTTCCTGGACCCGGGTTTCATCCTCACCTTTTCCCTGACCGCGGCCCTGCTGATCGGCAGGCGCATCCTGCTGCCGCTGCTGCGTTTTTTGCCCCGCTATGCCGCTGAGCTGCTGACGGCCAATTTTGCCACGGCGCTGCTGGCCCTGCCGCTTTCGCTGTTTTTCTTTCATCGTTACGCCTTTTCCGGTTTTCTCAGCGGCATACTGCTGGTTCCCCTGGCCGGCGCCATCACGGTTTGCGGGGCGCTGCTTTTGCTGCTGGTTATTTTGCCGTTCAACGCCGCGGCTTTGGCCCTGCTGCCGGCAGGAGTTTTTCTGGACCTGTTTTTTACAGTAAGCCGCTGGGTTTATGAACATTTCAGTTTGAGCATTTTTCGACCGCCGCCGCCGCTGTGGCTTCTGGCCGTGATCGGCCTGCTTTTTTTCTCCATTTCCCTGGAGCGGCTGAAAATTTATTGGCGGATCGCCCTGGCCATGATGCTGGCGGGCATTTTGCTTTTCATATCGCTGCCCCCGCGCCCCTATCAGCCCGGGCGGCTGGAAGCGTATTTTCTCGATGTCGGCCACGGCGACGCCGGGATCGTGGTTTTCCCCGGCGGCGACGCCCTGCTCATCGACGGCGGCGGCGCCAGCCTGTCGGATTTCCAGGTCGGCCGCCGCCTGCTTCTGCCGTTCATTCTGCAGAAAAAGATCCGCATCCGCTGGGCGGCGATCAGCCACTACCATCCCGATCATGTCAAGGCCCTGATCGAGCTCATGGCCATCCTGGCCCCCGAGGAATTGTGGCTCTCCTCGGCCGCCGCGGAAAACGATCTCTACAAACAATTGCTCGCGGCCAAACCGAAAAAAACACTGCTGAGGAAGATCCGCCGCGGCTTCGCGAAAAAAATCGACGACTGTTCCGTCACCTGCCTGGCGCCGCCCCGGTTCATCCATTCCGCTCAAAGTGACAATAATCATTCCATGGTCTTGCGCGTCTCCGACGGCCGGCATGCTTTTTTGTTCAGCGGCGACATCGAGAAAAATGCCGAAGCCGGGATCGCCGCTGCCCCGGGCCCCTCCCTGGCCGCCACGGTCCTTAAGGTGCCCCACCACGGCTCGCGCACTTCTTCCACGGCGAGGTTCCTGGACCTGGTGAACCCGCAGCTGGCAATGATCTCCGTCCCGGCCTTCAGCGGCTTCGGCTTCCCGCAGCGCGAAGTGATCGAGCGCCTGAAGCAAAGGAATATCCACTGGCTGACCACCGCCCGCCGCGGCGGCATCATGATCGCCTCTACTGCCGCCGGCCTGGAGATCGAGGTGTCGAAATAGGGTATAGGGTTCAGGGTACAGGGTATAGAAAGAGAAAAACCGCAAGGTTGCGAATTAGGGGAAGGACGAATTCCGCTTCTGATTGAAAAAAAATTGCGGTATGTAAAAGAAATTCGCCCCTCGAACGTCTTAGCCAATGAAGGGCGGGTGCGACTCGTCCGCTCTTTTTAACATGGGTTCTCCCGTTCCGTAAAATGATCGCGGACCGTCCGGTCGCTGACGGGAGCGACAGGCCGGGCCGGTGGAACAGCTTGGACAAGGAGTGTGGCGATGATCCGTAACCGGGGCTGGTGGTCGCGTCTGCGGGCGGGGGGCCAGCTTCTCCTATACCGAGGACCAGGAGTCGCGGTTCCTCTACCGGCGCAACTGGAATGCATCATGCCGGGACCCGGTCCCGGTTCGCTAAAAACACCGAGGTGACAAAATGAAATCATCTGTTATTTTTCTGCTGCTGTCGGTTTGGTTCTATCCTCTCCTTTCGCAGGCAAGCAGTGCCGCGGCGGAACTTGATAAGAAAGTGCAATCGTTTCTCGACCAGAGAAAGGGGACTTGGCTGCGGGGGAGCATTCCCGAGTCGGACGGAAAGCTTCTCTTCGACATCATTAAAAAAAACAAGTACACGCGGGCCGTCGAGATCGGCACGTCCACGGGCTATTCGTCGATCTGGATCGCCTGGGCGTTGAGCAAGACCGGGGGAAAACTGATCACCATTGAAATTGATAAGGGCCGCCAGCAGACCGCGGTCGCCAACTTCAAGGAGGCGGGGCTCTCCGGCTATATCGATGCCCGCTTGGCCGACGCCCACGAGCTCGTTTATCAGCTCGACGGCCCCTTTGATTTTGTATTCATGGATGCCGACATAAGCACGGATTACGTGGAAGCCACCGCGAACAAGATCGTGAAGGGAGGGGTCTTTATTACGCACGGTGTCAGAAACGAAACCGGCGACTACGCCAATTATCTCAAGTGCTTGCAGGGATTCGAAACCGATTTCAATACCGGCGGCGGTTTCTGCATAAGCATCAAAAAACCCAAATAAAGAAGGCGCAACGATATGAGGCAAAGGAAGGCATTGGGGTCAGGTCTTTCATTATTACTTTTTCTATAATAGTGAGAAAGGGGGCATCGGGGACGGCGCTTGACTTTGTGACTTCAGCGGTTTTTAGCGGCGATCCGTTTCCGGGCATCCTTGTACAGTTTGGCCAATGAGTGCAATTAAAAACTGCTACGAGTGCCCCTAATCTTTTTCACATTTTTATAGTCCGTCCCCGAAGCCTTGCAGAAATCAGGCCAGCACGATTTCCACAAAATCGTGATAGTAGTGGTGGCGGATGGTCATATTGAGGATCGGAATGACGGCATTAAGTGAAACGAAAAGATCGTGGTATTCCTCTCTGGACATCCAATGGGTGATTTCATTGAATCCGTCAGAATCCACACAAGTCATTAATTTCCCGAGCAGATGCGAAAA
>SPCN01000296.1 GCA_004525465.1 Chrysiogenales bacterium
TGCGCCGGGCCATCATCCTGAACCTGTTCGTCTATGACGCCATTGCCTTTGTCGCCATGCTGCTGATCCAGCTTAATGGCGGCATGAATATGCTCGGCTGGGGCATTGTTTTTGTCTATTTCTTTTTCACCATCGGCTTCGGGTATTTCCTGCTGCCGCAAAAGCAAGCCGGATAAAACCGACATTTTCCCGCTGTTATTGTTTAGCCTTTTGCTGAGTTGCTTTTTCGGGGAAATTAAGAAATACTTTTGGCCTTGGGTTTCTTGCTAAATCCCGTTGCGGCCCTGCAGCAACCCTTTCAGGAAAGCCAGCACGTTGACTCCCAATTGCCGGGTGCGGTAGCCGCCTTCCTGGACCACTAATTTGGGCAGGCGGACGGTCCCGATCATCATGCCCATGGCATGAAAGTCGGCTGCTTTCAAGCTCCAGGTGCCGGTGGGATCGCCCTTGGCCGTATCCGCTCCAAAGGGAATCACCAGGAATTCGGGCCGGAAATCCGCCAGCCGCTTCAGGGCTTTTTTCAGCGCCATGCGGTGTTCGGCCCCGCTCAGATTTTCCGGTAAGGGGATGTTGAAGTTGTATCCCAGTCCCTCCCCCTCACCCCTTTCGTTGCGAAAACCGCTGAAGTAGGGATAGGCGAACGAGGGATCACCATGGATCGAAACGGTCAGGACGTCCCGGCGCCGGTAGAAGATCTCCTGTGTGCCGTTGCCGTGGTGATAATCCAGGTCCAGGATGGCGACCCTGCTGAATTTGGACAGGTATTGGGCGGCGATGGCGGCGGAGTTGAAATAACAAAACCCCCCGAAAACGCGGCTTTCGGCATGGTGGCCGGGGGGCCGTACCAGCGCATAGGCCAACGGTTCGCCTTGCAGCAGCTGGTCCGCCCCCGTGAGCGCGCAGTCAACGGCCCGGCGGGCCGCCTGGTAGGTGTAGCGGCTCAAGGGGGTGAAGGTGTCGATGCAATAGTAGCCGGCCGTCACCCAGAACTCCCTGGGCGGACGTTCGGGGTGACGAAGGGGGAATACATATGGGTACAGCGAACTCCCCGGGTCGATTTCCTTGCTGACCTTTTTTATGAAGCCCACGAGATGGCCGCTGTGGACATCGCGGATGAATTTCTCCGGGTATTGCTCGGTCGGCACGCGGACAAAGAAGTCTGTTTTATCGATCTCCGCCAGTATGGAATCAATGCGCACCGGAGACTCCACGTAGCCGCGCTCCCTGACGTGGTGGATGCGATGGCCTTCGCTGACTACCAGCATGATCCGCTTGGCCTTCAGCCGCAACGCCGTTTCGACGCTGGCGGGACTCTTTTTGGAATAGCGCGGCGGTCTGAGCTGCACCGGGTCGTCGCGGAAGGAATCCACCACCATCTGGATGTACTCGGCAGGGCAATAATCGCCGTATAGGCGCTGCAGAATGGCTCGCACGATCGTTTGGGCAGTTTCTCGGGCCAGGGGGATGCCGTGGCCCAGATCATCGAAGACGAGATAGGGAGGGCAAACATCGCCGGCCTTGACCGGCGTTTCGTATTTCGTTCCCTGGATGGGCCGGGCGCCGAATTTTTCGTAGAAGCGCAAGCGGGCCGCGTTGTCCTTCAGCAAGTGGGACAGCTGGCATAGACCGGCATCATCCGGGAGGCATTCGAAAAACAGGCCCATGGCCCCCATCTCCTCGGCCTCTTCGCGGACGCGTTCATAGATGGCGCTGCCGATGCCGCCGGCCAGAATGCCTTTGCGGGTGGCGATGAAATCCAGGAAGGCGAATTTTAGGTCCGGGGCGGCCAACAGGATGGCGAATCCCTTGACGTTGCTTTTATCGTCTTCGGCCACAAAAAGCAACGTTTGAAACTTGTATTTGAGGGGGTTATCGATCCTGGAGTTGAGCTCGTGGATCTTTTCCGGCTTCACGGCCGTGAAATGGCTGCGCAGAATGGCCAGCGCCTGGTCCAAAGCCTTGTGATTGCTCGGCGTATGACGATCATAGATCTTGCGTATGCGGAACACGGCAATTCTCCTGAATCATTTTAAGGCATTAAGGGGATTTTGTCATCCTAGCCACCCGGGAGCGCCTGGGTATATTCTGGAAGTAGCGGCGCTGCCATTTAAAAATTTTAATTTGTTTCATATAATTGAATCAAGCCATGAAAAAATGCCGGGCGTCAGCGAGGGTATGGATATGAATCAAAAAAATGACCGCTTTGTGTGCGAGATCTGCGGCAAGACCTTCCCCAGCGGGGAGCGAAAGATATTGAGATAGCGGTTCCTGATGTTGTATTCTTAGTAGTGTTGTGCGACACGGCGCTGTCCGTTGCGCGAAAAAGGAGGTACGTATGCAAGGCAAATTCATTTCTTTTGTTCTTCTTTTCATGGCTGTGACCCTGGTGGTTTCCCCCGATATAGCCTTCCGGGTGACCGCAGTGTCGGTGCAAGTTTCAGAGCGCGAGTTCAGCGGCGTCTGTCCCCACCGTTTTACCTTTACCGGCCACATCAGGGCCAATCGCCGCGGTACGGTACGCTACCGCTGGCTGCGCAGCGACGGTGCCACGAGCCCGGAAAAAATTTTGGTATTCAAGGCGGCGGGCACGAGGACAGTGTCCACCTACTGGCAGTTGGGAGGAGGCACGGGCAGTTATCCCGGCCGCTGGCAGGCGATCGAGATCCTGGCGCCCAATTCCCTCACTTCCAACCGCGCCGTGTTCAGCTTGAATTGCGTTCCGCTCATGATGGCACCGACCTACGAAATATCGGGAGCCATCGACAGCGGGCCGGATGGCAATCTCCTCGCCGGCCGCCAGGTGAAGGTTATTGTCCGCCGCGGCGGTGCCACCTTCCTTTCCCGGTCGATCACGCTTGACACCCACGGTCGGGGCAGCTACAGCTTCGGCCGGCCCCTGGGTGGCGGACGTTACCAGCTGGTTGTAGAAAAGCTTCCCTATACCGGTTCGTCGACGCTCAATGTCTGCTTCAGGGGCAGCGAACCCGCTGATCGTTGGGTGGAGCTGTCGACAACCAATCGGCACGCTATAGATCAGGATTTCACCATCCTCTTTGTCATCGGTTGGGATCGGGGTCCCTGCTGGTGAAAAACCGAAAAATGACCGGTACTTGAGGATAGGAAAAGATTTTTATTCTCGTTCCAGAGACCCGGCAGCCTGATAAACAGGTTGCGGGGGCCCGGAAGCGGCCTGCCCCGGGAAATTTACAAACGGCCCGAGTTGTGGTATCTTGGTAGCGGCCGGCAAGCCCGGCCCGGACGGAATCATGAGCATCTATCTGAAAAAACTCGAACTGCACGGCTTTAAATCGTTTCCGGAAAAAACGGTCATCCA
>SPCN01000350.1 GCA_004525465.1 Chrysiogenales bacterium
AAAAGCCGGGTCGCCGCCGTAGAACCTGGACAGGGAGCAATCAGCGTTGCTCAGGTTGCAGCGGCCGTTGCCCGTGGCCAGCAGCTTTTTGCCAACTCGGTCCAGGCGCTCCAGCAGAACGACTTCGGCTCCGCAGCGGGCGGCGCTGACGGCGGCCATCAGGCCCGAACTGCCGCCGCCGATCACGGTTACCTGAGTTGTTTCAGCCATGGGTCCCTCTTCAGCCTTCAGTGAAGAAATGGTTGATCACCCGCGTTCCCGGGAGCAGTGAATGCGCCTGGAGCAGGCTGGCGGTGATAAAGGACTTGGCTTCAGCCACGGCAATACGCAAACTGCGACCACGGGCGAGATAAGCGGCGATGGCCGCCGAAAAGGTGCAGCCCGAACCATGGCTGTTGACGCCGCTGACAAATTCAGCGCTGTAGATTTTTTCGCCCCGGTCATCCACCAGCAGGTCAGCGGCCGCGCCCGCAAGGTGGCCGCCCTTCATCAGGAAAGGCACGCCAAAACGCTTGAACAGCATTTCAGCGGCCTGGCGCAACTCATCCAGGCAACGCAGTTTCCTGGCGCACAAAAACTCGGCTTCGGGCAGGTTGGGGGTAACCAGGGCGGCCAGGGGGAAGAGGCGATCACTGAGGACACGGATGGCCCTGGGCTTGATGAGCCGGCTGCCCGAAGTCGCGGCGAATACCGGATCGACCACCAGGGGGATGCGCGGATAAGAGCTCAGAACATCGGCGGTGACCTCAATGATCTCATGGCTGAAGAGCATGCCCGTTTTGACGGCCTTGACCGGAAATCCTTCCAGCACCGCCCGTAACTGGGCTTCGACCACCGTTGGCTTGATGGCCTGGATGGCGCGTACCCCCTCGAGGTTTTGGGCGGTGATGGCGGTGATGACGCTGGCGGCGTAAACCCCGCAAGCGGAAAAAGTTTTGATATCGGCCTGGATCCCGGCACCGCCGCCGCTGTCAGAACCGGCGACGGTCAGGGCCACGATATTTTTTTTCATCAGGGAAACGCAGGTCCGGCAAATAAACCAGCGGCGGCGTTCAACTACTTGTTGACCTGGAAGGTTTTGTCACCTTTTTCAAAGAAGGCCACTATCTGATTGGCAGCGGCCAGCCCGGCGTTGACATTGGCTTCCTCGGTCTGCGCCCCCATTTTCTTGGCCGTGAAGACAAAGCGACCGGCGAATTTTTCCGCGATCTCGGCGGCGCAGGTGGGCGCCACGTCGGCGCCGTACTTGAAATCGGGACGTTCGGCGAACATTTTCAAAAGTGAAGCTTCGTCGATCACTTCGGCCCGGGCGGTGTTGATCAGGGCCGCCCCTTTTTTCATCAGGTTGAGCAGGGCGAAATCAATGGAGTTGAGCGTCTCCTTGGTCTTGGGAATATGGATCGAGACGTAATCGCAGGTTTTGTACAATTCTTCCAGGGATGTGACCGGGATCACTCCGTCCTTTTGCATGGCCGCGGCAGCAACGTAAGGATCGAAGGCGTAGACTTCCATGCCGAAACCCTTGGCGATTGGGGTGACGCAGCGGCCCACGGCCCCATAGGCCTGCAAGCCGATCTTCTTGCCGCGCAGTTCACTCCCCGACTTGCCGGAAAAGGCGCCGCGCGCCAGATTGAGCATCAGGGCGAATACCAGTTCGGCCACGGCGTTGGAGTTCTGCCCGGGCGTGTTCATGGCCACCACGTTGCGCTCGCTAGCCGCTTTCAGGTCGATGTTGTCGTAGCCGGCGCCGGCGCGGACCACGATGGCCAGGTTCTTGGCGGCGTTGAGCACCGCCTCGTCGACGATGTCGCTGCGGATGATCATGCCATCTATGTCGGCAACTGCTTTGAGCAGGTCTTCCTTGGCCTTATACGATTCCAGCGGGATCATTTCATAACCAGCATTTTTGAAGATCTCGCTTATCCCCGTCACCGCGCTTTTGGCGAAAGGCTTTTCGGTCGCCAACAGTATTTTTTTTCCCATGTCCATCCTCCTTGAAAATATTTTCCCAGCTTGAATTTTAATGACTAGTCCGGGAGTTGTCAATGCTTATATTGCCATGTAACAATAAAAAATCCCGGCTGTGGTAAAATGAGCGAACCACTCACATCAGGGAGGGAAGAATGAACGAGGTGTTAAAAACGATCTCCGGGCGGAGAAGCATCCGTCAATATAGGGAAGAGCAAATCAAGGACACCGAGCTTCGGGCCATACTGGAAGCGGGGCTCCAGGCCCCCAGCGGCCACGACAGCCAACCCTGGCATTTCACCGTTGTCCAGAAGCGCGAACTAATCGACGAAATCAACGCCGGCAGCAAAACGGCAATGCGCAAATCCAAGGTCGATTGGATCGCCAAGCTCGGTGCTGCCGAAAATTACAATATTTTTTATAACGCCCCGACCGTGGTGATTCTGGCGGCAAAGAAGGATGCGATATCTCCCCTTGCCGATGTTTGCGCGGCATTGCAAAATATGCTCCTTGCCGCCGAAAGCCTGGGCATCGGCTCCTGCTGGATGGGTTTTGCCAAATTCTATTTTTCCGATCAGCCCAGCTATAAAAAAATCGGCATCCCTGAGGGATACGAAGTCTTTTACGCGCTGACGCTCGGCTACAAGCCCGCTGGCTGGAAAGCGAAGCCGCGCCAAAGAAAATATGAAAATTTTTACCGAATGATTAAATAAGATCGCCGGGCTGCAATAATATCTATCACTTGCCCAGGACGATCTCCCGCGCCTGCTCGGTGATGGTGCGGAAATCGATCTTGCCGCTACCGGTCTTGGGCATTTCGGCAATAACCACGAAGCGGCTGGGCAGGGCGATCTTGGGCAACTGTTCGGCCATTTCTTTGA
>SPCN01000433.1 GCA_004525465.1 Chrysiogenales bacterium
CGATCTCCAACATGTGTTCCTGGGCGTCGGCCCGGTCAGTGAGGGGAACGGTGCTGGCCAGTTCCACGGCCGTGCCGCTTTCACCGTGCAGGGTGGCCTGCTGCAATTCGCGGCCGTCCAGAAAAAATGTCGCCAGCGCCAGGCCGCGCGCGCTCATTTTTGCCATGAGAAGCTGCGGCGTACTCGTCACCTGGACGGCGGCAAATACGGTCGGTGCCTGGAAGCGGGTGCGCAAACGGAAGTTCGCGGCCTTGACGCTGCGTCCGGGTTTGTACACTTCCCAGCGGCTGCCGTCGAGCGACTGTTCCCAATTCGTCAGCCTGGCGTCGAGCGCTTTATCCAATTCCGCCAATTTATCCCTGGCGCTTTCAGCGGCAAACGCCTGAAACAGCCCGGAGACAAAAATCAGCAGAAGCATGATCGATTTTTTCCAGACACGGCATTTATGGTTCATCTTTCACTCCTTTGCATGGGGTTGAAGTCGATTCGATCCATAACTGGTATTTTATGAGGATTCATTCCGATTTACAATCCCTGTGAATTGTTGTATAATAATCATATCTGGGGAAATGCCCATCCCGATTTAAAGACATCATCGTGAAAACCGGAAGAGTGATTTCCACTTGACAAAAACGCAGGCAGCAGTATAAAAATGAAGAAATTCAAGAACATCGCCATCATCGCCCATGTCGACCACGGCAAGACCACCCTGATCGACGCCGTCTTGAAGCAGGCCGGGGTGTTCCGTGACAACCAGAACATCGCCGAACGGGTGATGGATTCCAACGACCTGGAACGGGAACGGGGCATCACCATTTTTTCCAAGAACGCCGCATTTCAATATCAGGGATACAAGATCAATATCGTCGACACTCCCGGCCACGCCGATTTCGGCGGCGAAGTGCAGCGCATTATGAAGATGGTCGATTCGGTGCTGCTGCTGGTCGATGCTTTTGAAGGCCCCATGCCGCAGACCAAGTACGTGCTGAAAAAATCTCTGGAACAGGGCTTGCTCCCGATCGTGGTGATCAATAAAATAGACCGTCCCAACGCCCGTCCCGACGAGGTGTTGAACGCGGTGTTCGATCTTTTCGTTGAGTTGGGCGCTGACGATAAGCAGCTCGATTTCCCGGTGCTCTACGCCTCGGCCAAGGAGGGGATCGCCCGCTATGAACTGGGCGATAAAAACCGCGATCTGCAGCCGCTTTTCGAAACCATTATCCGCCACGTCAAGGAACCCGAAGGCGACCGCGTCAATCCCTTCCAGTTCATGGCTTCGGCGATCAGTTACGACAACTACCTCGGCAAGATCGGCACGGGCAGGATCCACAACGGTACCGTGGTCCAGGGCGAAGAGGTGCTGCTGATAAAAAGGAACGGTGAACGCAAACCCTATAAGATCACGCGCATCTTCACCTATGAAGGCATCAACCGGGTCAGCGTCCCTGAAGCCGTGGCCGGGGACATCGTTTCGCTGGCCGGCCTCGAAGACATCGACCTGGGCGAAACCGTGGCCGACATCGACCGGCCGCTGCCGCTTCCGGCCATGGATATCGACGAGCCGACCCTGGCCATGACCTTCGCGGTCAACGATTCGCCTTTCGCCGGCACGGAAGGCAGGTTCGTGACCTCGACCCAACTGCACGAGCGCCTGCGCCGGGAAATATTGAACAACGCCAGCCTGCGGCTCGAGAACACCGATTCCAAGAAAGCCTTTTTGCTGAAAGGCCGCGGCACGCTGCAGCTCTCCATCCTGATGGAAAACATGCGCCGCGAGGGCTATGAATTCCAGGTCTCCAAACCCGAGGTCATCTACCGCTACGCCAACGGCCAGAAGTGCGAACCCTTCGAACTGGCCATTGTGGACGTGGCCGAGGAATACGCCGGCGTGGTCATCGAGATGCTGGGGCAGAGAAAAGGGGAATTGCGCAACCTGGTTCCCGGTTCCGACGGCTACACCCGCCTGGAATTCCGCATCCCGGCCCGGGGGCTGATCGGTTTCAATAACGATTTTCTCACCTCCACCCGCGGCACCGGCATCCTGAACCACAGCTTTTGCGGCTACGAGCCGTTCAAGGGCGAGATGAACCGCAAGACCAAGGGAGTGCTGGTCGTGCATGAACCGGGCGTATCCGTGGCCTACGGGCTTTTCAACCTGCAGGAGCGGGGCAGTTTGTTCATCGGTTCCGGGGTCCAGGTCTACGCCGGCATGATCGCCGGCGAGCACTGCAAGGACAACGACCTGACCGTCAA
>SPCN01000204.1 GCA_004525465.1 Chrysiogenales bacterium
ACGTTGCGGGCCAGGGTTTCGGCCCCGCCGATCACATCGCTGCCGTAGCGCTGAACCACGATGCCGATGGAAATCATAGTTTCTCCAGATAAGACAGCAGGATCTCGGGCCGCGCCTGCTGCTGATAGCTGGCAAAACGCTGCCGCGCCGATTGCCGCAGCCGTTCGCGCAAGAGCGAGTCGTTCAGGACTCTTTCAATCAGCGCCGCGGCGGCGACGACGTCTTTGCGGGCCAGGAGCATGCCGGCGCCGGCCAGGGTTTCGCCAACCGCCCCGGCGTCGTATGCCACCACAGGCAATCCGAAACGGCAGCTCTCGATCAGGGGCAGGCAAAATCCTTCATGCTCGCTCATGGAAACAAAAACGTCGGCCATGCCGTAGACAGCCAGGAACTCATCCATGGGCAGATGACCGGTAAAAACCAGGTCCCGAGCCTCGAGCTGCAGACGCTGGGCCAGGTCGCGCAAGGCGTAATAATAGCGCGGCAAGGTATGGGTGTTGCCGGCCACGATCAAGCGCACCGCCGGCGATAAATATTTTTTGTAAAACGACAGGATCTTGATCAGATCTTCAATTTTTTTGTTCGGGGTAATGCGGCCGACAAAAATGAGGTTTGCTATTCCATCCTGGAACAAGCCTGCGAAAGAACGGCTGATAGGTCCATTATAATCGCAGCCATCGATCATGACCGGGAAAACAAACACATCGCCAACGCCCAGTTCCCGCAACTCACCGGCGTTGAAGATCGAATCGGCTATAAAAAAATCGCAGTGCTCCTTGACCTGCATCAATTCTTCCCTGGCTTTTTTGGTCAGACTCTCCAACTGAGTGGAAAACCCGCTAAAAAACCGGCTGGGGGTGACGTTGTGATAGAGCAGGACTTTTTTGCCCGGAGCGCCAACAAAATACTCGCTGAGCGGGGAAGCGATTGCGAAATGGTATATTTTCAACGCCCGGGGATTTTCCACGTAGTCGCGCAGGTACACCGCCTGGCTGCGCAGGTCGGCATCGATAGTCAACGCCACGATGCGACTTTCGATGCCGCGGCCGGTCAGGAATTTATGAAAATACAGAACGGAATTGCCCACCGCATCGCCGGCGTGAAACCCGGAAAGGAACTGTTCGACAATCATGGCCGGCCCGGCGATTCCATGGCATCACAACTGCTGCAGCCAAGCGAGCAGTTGCTCCGGGTCGGCCTGGCGGCGGTAGCGCCCGATGCGGGCTCCGGCTTGGGACCGCAATTGCTGGCGCAACGATCGGTCTTCCAGTACCTGTTCCACCAGGCCGGCTGTGCGCGCCGCGTCCTTGTCGCGGAACAGGATCCCGGCCCCATCCATGGTTTCGGCCACGGCAGCAGCGTCATAGGCCAGCAGCGGCACCTGAAAAACACAACTTTCGAGCAGGGGCAGACAGAAACCCTCGTGTTCGCTCATGGAAAGAAAAACGTCAGCTACGCGGTAAACGGCCAGGAATTCATCCATGGGCAAATGACCGGTAAAAAAAACATCTTCGGCGGTCAGGTAAAAGCGGGCGGCAAGGTCGGAAACGGCGTGGAAATATTTCGGCAGCGAACGGGTGTTGCCGACCACAATCAGGCGTACGGCCGGGGAGATATATTTCTTGTAAAAAAAAACAACGCGGATCAGATCCTCGATTTTCTTGTTCGGAGTGATGCGGCCTGTGAACAGGATGTTTTTTCGTTCGTTTTTCAGCAACTCCATATAGGCCCGACTGGGTTCCTGGACATAGTCATCGAGGTTGACCAGCAGGGGGAAGACCCGGACATCGCGGAATCCCAAATCGCGCAGTTCGCCGGCGTTGTACTGCGATACCCCCAGGGACAGATCGAAACAATCGCTGAGTCGCCCCAGGTGTTCACGGCCGGCAGTGACAAAGCGCGTCAAGAAATCGGAATACCCTGCAAAGAAATGCGCCGGGGTGATGTTGTGGTAGATCAGTATTTTTTTTCCATTCTGCTCCAAAAAAAAATCGGTGAGCGGCGATGGAATCGCGAAATGCAGGATCTTCAAGGAATCCGGGTCTGGTTTGCGATCGCGGAAGAGTACAGCCTGGTCCTTGACACTCTCGTCGCAGGTCAAGGTGATCAGCCGGCTGGTGACCCCCCGCTCAAGCAGGAAACGGTGCAGGGCCAGTGCGGAATTGCTGACCGCGTCGCCGTAGTGAAATGCCGGCAGGAATTGTTCGACTGTCATGGCTATTTTGTAGCAGAAAAAGCCCATGCGGTCAACTCTCAGCCTGGCTGCCGCCTGGAAACAATAAAAGCCTTGCCGGGCGGCCAAAAACTGCTTTGTTGCAAATTTTATTTTTTTTTGTAAGACTATATTTTAAAAGGAGGCCCTATCGCAACCTTCGTTATCGCGGTTATCGTCCTGATGTTTATACTGCTAACCAGAATCAATACCCATCCGGCTTACATTTTCGCGGCCACGCTGTTCGTGTTTTTTTTGACCGGGCTGATCTCAGCCGGGGAACTGCTTTCACAATTCATCAATCCGGCCCTGGTGACTTTGATCCTGGTCCTGCAGGCCGCGGCGGTGATCGAAAAAACTCCTCTTACCGCCTGGATGAGCCGGATGGTTTTTCACTCCCACTCACTGAACAAATCGCTGGTCCGCATGTGCCTGAGTATATTTCCCCTCTCGGCCTTCATGAACAACACCGCCGTGGTGGCATCGTTCCTGGGACCGCTGAAAAATAACCGCCAGTTCCCCCCCTCCAAACTGCTGCTGCCGCTTTCGTATGCCGCGATCCTCGGCGGTACTGTCACTCTGATCGGTACCTCGACCAACCTGGTGGTCAACGGTTTGGCGCTGGAAGCCGGAATGAAAGGGCTGGGGATTTTCCAGTTCGCCTACGTGGGCATCCCCCTCTGCCTGGGGGGCTTCATTTATATCGTCTTTTTTTCCAAGTGGCTGCTGCCGGCAAACGGGACGGCGATGAAGATCAGCCGTGACAATTATTTCCTGGAAGCACAGGTTCTGGAAAATTCGGCCCATATCGGCAAAAGCGTGGCCGCAAACAAGTTCCGCAACCTGCAAAGCCTTTTCCTGGCCGAACTTATCCGCAACGACCGGCTGTTGTCACCGGTCAACCCGGAGGAGATCATCCAGGCCGGGGACATCCTGGTTTTTGTCGGTGACGTGCACAAGGTGAAGGACATTCAAAATTTCGACCGCCTGGCCATTTTTAAAGAGGAAAACATTGCCATGCTCAGGAAAAACCTCCGCGAGGTGGTCTTGTCCCATTCCTCGTCGCTGCTTGGGAAAAAAGTGAAAACAGCAGATTTCAGGGCAAAATTCGACGCCGCAGTGGTCGCGGTTCGGCGCGGCAATAGAAAGCTCTCGGGAAAGATCGGCTCGATCCGGTTGGAAGCCGGCGACACGCTGCTTCTGGCTGTGGGCCCCGATTTTGGTAAACGGGAAAACCTGCGCAATAATTTTTTTTTGATCAACAGGATTCGTTTACAAAAACTTCTGTCCAGGAAAAACAGCGCCCTGGCGGTGACGCTGTTTATCGCCGCAATCGCGGCCAGCACCCTGAACCTGCTGCCGCTGCTCAAATCATTGGCGATATTAATGTTCATCTATATCCTCATGGGATTTTTCCGCTTCGAGGATTTTCGCGGCAATTCAAACCTGGATATAATCGTACTCGTGGGATCGGCTCTGGGCCTTGCCAAAGTTATATTTAACAGCGGCGCTTCCGCGCTCATTGCCAAGGGCATCCTCTTCGTCTTCAAGGACTATGGAGCTTTCGCCAACCTGGCCGGCATTTATCTGCTGACTCTCCTGCTCGCCCAGATGGTCACGAATAACGCCGCGGCCGCGCTGGCTTTCCCCATGGCCTATTCCACGGCGCTCTCCCTGCAGGTCGACCCCCTACCCTTTGTTATGGCCGTCGCCTACGGGGCCAGCGCCTCTTTCCTCACTCCTTACGCCTACCAGACCAACCTGATGGTATACGGCCCCGGGAATTACAAATTTAGTGATTACGTGAAAACCGGCCTGCCGCTGTTGGTGATTTACAGCGTGATCACGCTGGCCCTGCTGCCGGTGTTTTTTAAATTCTGACCGGAGCAGGGAAGTTTTTAATGGATTTCAACCGCCGGGAATGAAATTTGCATTATGCCAAACTGAAAGTGGGAGTAAAAATCGACCGCAACATACATTGGGCCGCGGATAAAAAAGGGAAATGAAAAACCGGGCCGGTCTGCGACCGGCCCGGTCATGATTAATCGAATAGATAGAGAGAATTAAAAACCGCTCAACCCTCCCAAACCGGCCATGCTGCCGAAAGCCACCCGGCTCACGACAAAACCGATGATAAAGAATACCACAATGGCGGCGATGATGGTCACCACAAAATATCCCATCATTTTATCCTTGGGGACATCCTTGATCTTCTGCATGCCCATATACATCAGGTAAAGCGAGTAAATGCTGGCCAGGCTGACCAGGATGGCCAGGGACGGGATGATGTTCAAAATACCAGCCACCCAGGACGCGGTATAGGAAAAAACCACGATCTTTACCGCATCA
>SPCN01000002.1 GCA_004525465.1 Chrysiogenales bacterium
CATGTTGTTGGACATGACAAAGCCCATTTCCTTTTCGATTAATTCATTGGCCTGGTCGATCTCGTCCATGGCGCCGCCGCCGCCGCTGGACGTATCCCGCCAATCGATCACTTTCAGGATTTCATCGCGCAGGGCCAGGAGCCTTTTTCGTATTTTAGGATTCAGTTCATTTTTCATATTTTATCTCCTAGCGGTGATATTTGCCGCCATTGATAATGGTCAATGCTCTGTAGACCTGTTCCAGAAAAACGATGCGGAATAGGTCGTGCGCGAAGGTCATATCTGAAAATGATATTTTTTGATTGAACTTCGCGGCCAGGGCCGGGGCAAAACCGGCAAAGCCGCCGATCAGAAAGACCAGGCGACCTTGGTGATAAGAGATTTTTTGCCCCAAAAACTGAGCAAACTGCAGCGAGTCCATTTTCTTGCCTTCCTTGTCCAGGGCAATGACAAAATCTTTTTCACGAATTTCCTCAGCAAACATGATGCCTTCCTTCTCTCTCACGAAAGCTTGCTCTTTGCTTTTTGTATCCTTCAATTTTTTTATGTTGAATTTTACATAATAATTAATGTTTTGTAAATACTTTTTTTCAAGTTCCTGCAGGCCCTTGAATTTTAATTCTCCGCTGCAGATCAATTCAATGGTTTTCATGCTTTTTCAGCTTGTTGTATAACGATTTGCGCGAGATGTTCAGGATGCGCGCCACTCTGCTCTTGTTCTTGTATTTGCGCAACAGATAAGCGGTGTACTCGGCTTCAACCTCGGCCATTGAACGCTCTCCCGATTGGATGAGATCCAGAATGGGGCGCGGTCGGTCCAGGAGGGTCCAAACACCTTTTTCGTCCAGAATGCAGCCGTGCACGGCCAGGCCGCTCACGAAGTTTTTGAGTTCACGGATATTGCCGGGCCAGGGGTATTGCAGCAGCTTTTGCCGGGCTTCATCGCTGAGTTGAATTTCCACCCCTTTTTCCGCGCAGAAATAATTCAGCAGCGGCAGGATATCTTTTTTGCGTTCGCGTAGGGGCGGGATGAAAATGCTGACCGTGGAGATCCGGTAATAGAGGTCGGCGCGGAACTCGCCGCGGCGAACTTTTTCCTCGATGGTGCTGTCGGCCGAGAACAGGAAACGGGCCGCGATGTCGGTTTCCTGATTGCAGCCCAGGGGGAATATCTTTTTTCTTTCGATGACGCGTAAAAGCTTGGCTTGCATATGCAAGCTCAAGAGGTCGATCTGGTTGAGGAAGATCGTCCCGTTCTCAGCCTGGCGCCATTTCCCCAAAAAATCACGATCGGCGCCTGAAAATGCCCCTTTCTGGTAACCGAACCACTCGCTTTCCAATAGCGTTTCGGGCACGTCGCCGCATCCCAGGTTGAGCAACGGTTTGAAGGGGCTGCTTGCGGCCAGGACGGCCGCCCAGAAATCCTTGCCGCTGCCGGTTTCGCCCCATAAGAGGACGGGCGTATCAAGCCCGGCGACTTTTTCGACCGCGGCCTTAACGGCCAGCGATTTTGGGTCCGGCAGGTTAGAAATCAGGGGAAAAATCGTAGCGTTTGGCATCCATCCACAGCTTTTCCAGTGAAAACTTTTTCCGCCAGTCTGCCGAGAAAATGTTGATGATGAAATCAACGTAATCGACCAGTATCCATTCGGACAGCTTTTCACCTTCGCAGCCCAGCGGTTGCAGCTGGAGTTCTTTTTTGAGGTTATCCTTGACGGCATCGGCCAGTGCTTTGTTCTGGCGAGCGGAGTTGCCGCTGCAAATAACCAGGTAATCGGTCATTTCGCTGAGCCCCTTCAACTTCAGGACCGTGATCTTTTCCGCTTTCTTGTCCAGAAGTATCTGCACGGTTTTCTTGATCTCACCCGGAATGCGGCGTTTGTGCAGATCTTCCAGGATCAGGTTGAATTCATCCTTCTTCATATAGTTTTATTTCCTCCATGATCTTTTGCACGTTTTTTTCCACGTAGGGAGAAATATCCTGGCCATGGGATATTTTATTCCTGATGGCCGTGGCCGAGAGTTCCAGGTAGTCCGACACATAAGCGTGCAGGAATGCGGCCGGGGGCAGGGGCGGATTTTCGTTTTTCAGGCCCAGGGGAATATTTTCCTCGCGCAGCAATTTCTCCACTTTCTGTCGATGACTGCCCCGGCGCAAAACGATGATGAAAAACACTTCCTGCAGGACCAGCCGATATTCTTTCCAGGTGCGGATCTTTAAAAAACCCTCACTGCCGGTGATAAAAAAGAAGTGCTCGTTCGGCTGCGCGGCTTTCAGCTCGCGGATGGTATCGATGGTCCAGGACTCTCCACGACGGTGCAGTTCCATGTCGCAGGGCAACAAGCCGGGGTGGGGAAGCAGGGCGGCTTTGAGCATGGCCAGGCGCAGCTCCGCCGCCGGAACGGCCTGGCGCTTTTTGTGCGGCGGTTGGGAGGAAAGAATATAAAGTATTCTGTCCAGGTTGAAGGCGGCTTTGATCTTCAGGCCCAGTTCGATATGCCCGCGGTGAACCGGATTGAAGGTTCCGCCCAGCAATCCAGTTTTAATCTGGCTCATGAAAGGCGAAAATTGTTTTTTTCAATTTTTCCAGGTTGATCCCTCTAAGTGCCGATATTTCCACGTAGGGGATTCTACGCTTTCTGCAAAATTTCCGCAACACATCGATCCTGGTCCTGTCTTCAGTTGCCAGATCGATCTTAGTGGCGACCACAACCAGTTTTTTTTGCAGCAGCCGCACCTGGTACATTGACAGCTCTTTTTCCAGGATCTCATAATTTTTCATGGGCGGCAGGGAGCTGAAAGGCGACACGTCGATGATGAAAAGCAGGACCCGGGTCCGCTCGATGTGCCGTAAAAATTCCAGGCCCATGCCTTGGCCCTGGTGGGCGCCTTCCAGAATGCCGGGAATGTCGGCCACGATCAGACTCCGCTCCTTGAAATCCACTACGCCCAGATTGGGGGTCAGGGTGGTGAAGGGATAGTCGGAGATCTTGGGACGGGCGGCGCTGATTTTTGAAATCAAGGTCGATTTGCCGGCGTTGGGCAGTCCGACCAGGCCGGCAAAGGCGATGAGTTTCAGTTCCAGGATCACCTTGATAACTTCGCCTTTTTCGCCCTTTTCGATCCGGCGCGGGGCCTGGTTGACCGAGGATTTGAAATGGATGTTGCCGCGGCCGCCTTTGCCGCCTTTGGCCAGGAGGAATTCCTGGCCGAGGCGCTCGAAATCAAATATCAGTTTCTCATCGGGAAAAGTCTTGACTACGGTCCCGGCCGGGACCTGGAGAATGATGTCAGCCCCTTTTTTGCCGGATTGCTTTTTGCTCCGGCCCTGGCCGCCGTTTTCAGCCTGGAACTGGCGTTTGTACTTGAAATCTGTCAGGGACTGGCAAACCTGGCTGCTGACCAGGATGATGTTGCCGCCCTTGCCGCCGTCGCCGCCGTCCGGGCCGCCGTGCGGGATGAACTTTTCGCGGCGGAAGCTTAAACAGCCGTCGCCGCCGTTGCCGGCGCCGAATGAAATGATGGCTCTATCAATGAACATGGGGTAGGGGATTAAAGGTTTGAAAAATTGACGGGGCTTTAAAAACGCCGGCCAAATTAATTGGCATCGACCTCGACGAATTTGCGCCCGGCCTTGTCGACAAAGCGCACCTTGCCGGTAGCCAAAGCAAAAAGGGTGTCGTCCTTGCCAATACCGACATTTTTACCTGGTCTGATACGGGTGCCGCGCTGGCGGACAATGATGGAGCCGGCATGGATCTGCTCGCCGCCGAATTTCTTGACGCCAAGACGTTTGGATGTGCTTTCCCGGCCATTTTTCGCACTGCCGCCCGATTTTTTATGTGCCATTATTCCGTCTCCTTGGTTTTGGCGCTGGCTTTGATCTCGATTTTTTCGATCTGTATCTTATGGAGTTTTTGCCGATGTCCCTGCGATTTGCGGTAGCCTTTTTTGGATTTCATCTTGTAAATGTGTATCTTTTTAGCCTTGATCTCATCGAGAACTTTGGCTTTGACCTTGGCGTTCTTGACGTAAGGGTCGCCGATCAGCACATCCTTGTCGCTTTGAATCAATAAAACCGTGCTCAGGCTGGCGGTATTCTTTTTCACGAGCTCTTTGGGAAGCAGTTCCACTTCCAAAATGTCACCTTCGGCGATCTTATACTGCTTTCCGCCGGTTTCAAGTATGGCAAACATGGTCGTATCTCCTTAAATGGATGTTACTTTTTATATCACAATTCGCCGCTTTAGTCAAACATTATCAACTGGGGTTTCCCTATTTATTGATTGTTTTGACAGATTTACCCTCCGGGTTTTGCACGGGAAAAGTCAGGCGGGCCTTCCAGCGCGGCAACTCCCGGGTCCGATTCAGGTGCTCGATCAGGCCTACTGCCAGTTTAACCGTTTGGCGCAGGCTTTCCAGCTCCCAGGCGGGGTTGTATTCGTCTTTGACCGTGTGGTAGGTGCCGCCCTTGAAAAATTCGGCGATGTGGTTGCGCCCCGAGGCGAATTTTTCTCCGGCCGAAAGCCAGATGGCCGGAATTCCGGCCTGGGCGAAGGGGAACTGATCGGAACGGTAGAAAAGGCCCTGATCGGTCAGGGAAAACCGGCTGTAACCCAGCCCTTGAGCCGCGGCCACCAGGCGCACGGCCTCCTCCAAGGTTGAATAGCGGCCCCCTGCGGCGAAAGCGTCCAAACTCTTTTCCCAGACCGGCGTGGATTCAAAATTGATGTTAGCCGCAATTTCTTCGCGTTTGCTGTTGGCCACGAAATATTTCGATCCCAGCAGCCCCGCTTCCTCGGCCTGGCAGGCCAGGAAGGTAAGTCCATAATGGAGTTCTTTGCCGGCGTCAGCGAAAATCCTGGCGATCAGTGCCATGGCCGCCACGGCCGAGCCGTTGTCTATGGCACCGTTGAATATCTGGTCGCCTTCCAATTGATCGTCACGCCCCAAATGGTCTATATGGGCACTGAGCACAATACTTTTTCCCGAGCTGCCTGGGATTTCAGCGATTACATTGCGGGTTCTAAGCTGACGGGAGGAGTTGCGGCCGGAAATCCTGATCTTGAAACCCAGGTCCATGGGACGGAATTTGCGACTGAGCGACTTGCGATACAGTTTCTCCAGGTCTATTTTATTTTCAGCTAAAAGTGATTTCAGGCTTGGTTCGCGGATCCAACCCCTGAATTTCAGGTCGTTTTCCAGACTGGCCGGCAGGTACAACTCTTCACCCGACCAGGAGTTCTTTACCACCTGCCAGTCATAGCCGGCCGTGGGCGTAGTGTGGATGAGCAAAATGGCCGCCGCTCCGGTTTTGGCGGCTTCCTCGATCTTGTAGATCCAGCGGCCGAAATAAGTCAGGGTGCTGCCGTCGAAAATCTGCGGAATAAACAGGCCGGGATCATTGACCCGCACCAGCAGTATTTTCCCGCGCAGGTCGGTTTTTTTATAATCGTCCCATTCCCACAAGGAAGTGCGAATGCCGAAGCCGGCGAAAACGACGTCGCCCTCGATGCTGAACTGGTTTTCAGCCCTGGTATAACTCCCGACCGTGTCCTCCAGAAACAACAGCTCTCGCCCCCAGGCGGATACGTTCAAGGCGCTCAGTTGAAAACCATGGAGAGTGAAGGGCTGGAAGCGACTTTTTAGTCCCAGCTGCTTGAACAGGCTGTGCATATATATTTCCGCAAGTTCGCCGCCGCGTGTTCCTGGTGCCCGTCCCTCCAGGACGTCGGCAGCCAGGAATTCGATCACGCTCTGCAACTGGCCTTGAGAAAGTTTGTCGCAACGGTCCTGCAGGTCACTGGCCCCAGAAATCCATGTCAAACACAAAATGCCCAGGGTCGCGAACGTGATTATTCTCATGGCGCACCTCAATTATTCGATTTTAGCGGATGCTGGCCACCAAGTCAAAATATTTTATTTGCGGCCGGGGGGATTGAAGCTTTTTTCATTTTGTTGGAAAATATGGTTAGCGGAGGAGGCAGCGAGTATGTCCGGATTATTGAAAAAAGCAAAAACCTATTTGTTACTGGGAAGTTTGTTCATTGCTCTGGCGGGGATTGGCATATACCTGGAACTGACCAACCGCTTGGATGGAGTTCCCTGGCTGCACGCGGCCGCGATCGTCATGCTCAACCTGCTCTTGCTGCTTGGCTGCTTCACCGTCTTACGCGGCGCCGTCAGCGACCGGCTTGAATACTATTCCAGCATCGACCCCCTGACCGGCATTATGAACCGGATCGCCTTCTGGCGCGTTTTGGAAAGGGAGATTCGCAGGGTGGAGCGCTATCGCCATCCCCTGGCCATGATCATGCTGGATATCGATCATTTTAAAGCCATCAACGATTCCCGGGGATCTGCGGTCGGCGATCAGGTGCTGAAAACCATGGCCGGGGAAATAAAGAAAAACATCCGGGAAATTGATTTTTTCGCCCGTATCGGCGGCGAAGAATTTTTGGTTTTGGCTCCGGAAACCGACCTGGAAAGAGCCGTGAACCTGGCGGAAAAGATCCGGGAAACTGTAGCCGCCATATCTTTTGCCAAAGCCGGGCCGGTCACCATCAGTCTGGGAGTGACGCAATTTTGCGCTGGCGACCGGGCCGATCTGCTGCTGACAAAGGTAGACCAGGCGCTGACCCGGGCCAAGGCCGGCGGCCGCAACCGCGTGGTCTGTTATTGAAAGTAGCTCTCATGGCCGTTAACAAGCGCTTCCCTTAATTTTGACATAGCGGCAGCAAGTGTCGCGCCCCTTGGCTTTGGCAGCATACATGGCTTGATCGGCTTTTCCTGATTTCTACTGCCGAAAAATCATCGTTGAATCGCTTTATTTTAATAATATTTAATTTTTTCAATAGCCCGCTTTTCTCACGGATATTGTCGCGAAATTGCGCAGATGGGTGTGGATACAAGGAAGGCGACCGAGGAGACCGGAGACGTACTGTGGGTACGTTGGAGGTATCCGACCGAACTGCCTGAGCGAGGACGCTCGCAGTCAGGGCCTGACGCTGTAGACATGCCCATATCCGCAATTGCAGCAAATATTTGTGAGAAATGCGGGCTAGACCGGAATGACGCGGATGTTTTCGGCCAGTTCCTGGTGCAGCATGTTCTCGATGAACTGCAGGGTGCCCTTGGTGCTGCTAACACAGCCCTTACAGGCGCCCAGGTAACGGATATAGATGTTGACCTTCCCATCGGCTTCACGAATGTCGACAACCTCCAGGCTGCCGCCGTCCGCGGCCAGGGCCGGGCGGATCTTTTCGTCCAGCGCTTTTTCGATGGCCCGGTGTTTTTGGATCAGGTTCTTGGCAGCGAAATCAGCGGCGTCGGCCTGGGCAAAAAGTTTTTCCTGTTCCATGGCCATGCGGGTATCGCGCAGGATGTCGACCAGGTAATATTTGCGTTTTTCATGTCCGCCCGGGCGCAAGCAGGATTTGCAGAAAGCTCCGGCCTTGGTGTATTGGGTGATTTCTTCGACTGTTTTTAGATCATTTATGCGGATGACGTCCTTTATTGTGCGCAAACCGACGCGGGCGCACTCACAGACAATATCCTCCTCGACCAGGCTGGCCATGTCCACGCCCTTGTAGACCGAAGCCGCTTTCTTGATCACGTCGTAGGCCATGACGCTGCAATGCATCTTCTGGGGAGGGATGGCCGGTGTATCGGCGTTGTCGCGAAGCGATCTTTCCACCTCGATGTTGGTGATCTCCAGGGCTTGGTCCACGGTTTTGCCCACGGAGAGTTCGGCCATCATGTCCGATGAGGCGATGGCCGTGCCGCAGCCGAAGCTCTTGAATTTCGCTGCCAGGATGCGGTCGGTTTTCGGGTCCACGGCCCAATACAGGCGCACCGCGTCACCGCAGGCTTCGGCGCCCCAATCAGCCACTACCAGCCTTGCTCCCAGGGCTTTTGCTTCCGCTTCACTGATCTCGCCCCGGTGCCTGGGGTCGTTCATGCGCTCACTGACCTTGGCGGAATATTGTTCCCAGAGGGAGCCGCCGATTAAATCGTTCTTGGCCATTTTTCCTCACTCATGCTTCACGCTTTTACTTGTCATTTTTATAGGTCGAAGATATCTCCCGCAGCCTCTGTGCCGACTGGCGGATCACCTCGGCGGCCTGGTCGATCTCCTCTGCGGTGCTGAAGCGCGACAGGCTGAAGCGGATGCTGGTATGGGCCAGATCGTCGCTGATGCCCATGGCCACAAAAGTCGGGTTGGGCTCAAGCGATTCGGAAGCGCAGGCGCTGCCCGTGGAGGCTGCCACGCCGTTGGCGTTCAGGTCCCAGATCATGGCTTCGCCTTCGATGCCGCGGAAACTGGCCAGGATGGTGTTCGGGGTGCGCAGTTTGCGTTTTCCCACCACCATGGTGTCGGGGATGGCCAGGATGGCGTCCTCGAGCCGGTCACGCAGGCGGCGGACTGAACTGTCTTCGTAGGCCAGGTTGTCGACCGCCATTTCCATGGCCAGACCCATGCCGATAAGGTAGGGGACGTTGACCGTTCCGGCCCGCTTGCCGCTCATCTGCTCACCGCCGTGAAGTAGCGGTGTCAGCTTCAGGCCCTTGCGAATGAACAGGCCGCCGACACCCTTGGGGCCGTGGAACTTGTGGGCGCTGAAGGTGAGAAAATCGACCGGCACCCGGCCCAGGTCCACGCTGACCTTGCCGATCGCCTGCACGGCATCGCTGTGAAAGAGTATGCCGTTTTTACGGCAGATCTCCGCCAGTTCTTGCACCGGGAAGACCAGCCCGGTCTCGTTGTTGGCCCACATGACCGAGACCAGGGCGGTGCGGTCGGGATGGATGTGCTGGCGCAGCGTTTCGCCGTCCACGGTGCCGTCGCTGTTGACCGGCATGTACTTGACCTTCGCGCCCAGGCTTTCCAGGAATGCGCAGCAGTTGAGCACGCAGGGGTGCTCCACCTGGGTGGTGACGATCTCGCTTTTGGGACCGTTGCGGATCAGATCGAAGTAGACGCTCTTGAGCACATGGTTGTTGCCTTCGCAGGCGCAGCTGTTGATGATGATGTCGTCCTCGTCGCCGGCGCCGATGCCGGCGTAAAGCCGGTCCATGGCCAGGCGCATGGCGGGGTGGGTTTCGGTGCCGAAGCTGTGCAGGGAGTTTGGATTGCCGTACTGCTGGCAGAAAAACGGCTCCATGGCCTCCTTGACCCGCGGGTCGACGATGGTTGTGGCGTTGTTGTCCAGGTAAATCCTATTCATATTGCGCTCCATAAAACCACCCCCCCTTATTATAAGTTCAACGGTTGCAGATTTCAATAGCCGCGGCCAATAAAATCCTTATATCGGTAATCTTTAATGATATTTTTCGCTTCATTTATTTTGAGAGCGGATCATGGTCAGCATCATCTTGAACGGGGTGAGGGCCTTGAGCGCATGCGACTGCTGGGCAGGCATGACCAGCAATTCTCCCTCGTTGACCAGGTGGGGGACCCCGGCGATGCGAATCTCGGCCCGGCCGTCGATTACCTGGACCAGGGCGTCGAAAGGTGCGGTGTGCTCACTCAGGGCCTGGCCCTGGTCAAAGGCGAACAGCGTGACCGTGCCGGTCTCTTTTTCGACGATGGTCTTGCTGACGATGGCCCCCTTCTGGTAGGCCGCCAGCTCTTGCAAATTCATTATTTCGGGCATGGGTTCCTCCTGATTATTTTTCGCCCTGCAGGCAGAGGCGAATATCTTCATCGGCCGTGCCGATGGGTCTGATGGCAAATTTTTCCACGAGTACTTTCAAGACGTTGGGCGTGATGAATGCCGGCAATGTCGGCCCCAGCCGGATGTTGCGCAAGCCCAGTGCCAGCAGGGTGAGCAGCACCACGACCGCCTTCTGCTCATACCAGGAAAGGATGAGCGACAGCGGCAGATCATTGATTCCGACCCCGAAAGCTTCGGCAAGGGCTTGGGCGATGCGGATGGCAGAGTAGGAGTCGTTGCATTGGCCGACGTCCAGCAGCCGCGGCAGGCCCTCGATGGTCCCGAAGTCGAGCTTGTTGAAGCGAAACTTGCCGCAGGCCAGAGTGAGGATGAGGCAGTCGGCCGGAACTTTTTCGGCGAACTCGGTGTAATAGTTCCGTCCCGACTTGGCGCCGTCACAACCACCTACTAGGAAAAAATGCCTGATCTTTCCGGCCTTGACCGCGGCGACCACCTGGGCGGCGGCGCCGAGTACCGCCTGGTGACCGAACCCGACGGTGATCGTCTTTCCCGGTTCGTCGGCAGGGAAACCTCCCAGCTCAATGGCCTTGGCAATCAGGAGTGAGAAATCCCTGCGCTCGGAGATGTGGGCCACTCCAGGCCAGGCCACCAGCCCGGTTGTGAATATCCTGTCCATATAGGATGCTTTCGGCTTCTGGATGCAGTTTGTGGTCATGAGTATGGCGCCGGGAAAGCGCTCGAACTCTTTCTGTTGATCCTGCCAGGCGCCGCCGTAATTGCCGGCCAGGTGGCTGAATTTCTTCAGGCCTGGGTAGCCGTGAGCCGGGAGCATCTCGCCGTGGGTGTATATCTGCACGCCTCGTCCTTCGGTCTGGCGCAGCAATTCATCCAGGTCAAGGAGATCGTGCCCCGAGATCAGGATGGCCGGTCCTTTTTTCACTCCCAGCGCTACCGGGGTAGGGACGGGATGACCGAAACGTCCGGTGTTGCCCTTGTCCAGCATTTCCATGCAGCGCAGGTTGACCAGGCCCAGTTCCATGTTCAGATCCACCAGGTCGGCTGCGCCCAAACTTTCATCAACCAGCGCCGCCAGGGCCTTGTAGAAAAAAGCGGAAACAACTTCATCGGTTTCGCCGAGAATGCCGGCATGGTCGGCGTAGGCGGCCATGCCCTTCAGCCCGTAAACCAGCAGTTCGCGCAGGCTGCGGATATCGGGGTTCAATTGCGGGTTGGCCATGATGCCGGTCATGGCGCCCTGTTTGAGCAGCCCTGCCATGGTCCCGGCCGGAATGAATTCCACCGCTTCGGCAAGCTGCTCCGAAAAGGCCCGGCCGTTCTTTTTTAAATAGAGTTCATGAAATTTATCTTTCAGGGTTTTTTTGATCTTGTAAGAACTGTCGATCCAGCCCTTGAGGCGCTGGGGGTCGAAGTCGACGTTGGTCACGGTGGTAAACAGGGCTTCGATCACGAAAAGATCCGTGCGCCCGTCGGCGTAGCCTAGTTCGCGCAAGCGCTGGCCCAGAACGCCGATGCCCTTCAGTTCATTCAGCAACAGGTCCTGCAGCAGAGATACTTCAGGGCTCTTGCCGCAAACCCCGACGCGGGTGCAAGCCTGACTATTGCTGGTTTGTTCGCATTGATAGCAAAACATGTTCATGATTTTCTCCTTTTATTTTATTTCAAGCAACTGCCCTTGCAGCGAGATCTTGTATTCGTGGAGCGGTATTTGTTTGCCCGACTGGGTCAGGGCCCGGCGCACCAGGGCCACCGTGCCCGAACAGCAGGGAACTTCCATGTGCACCACGTGCAGGGAATGGATCGGGTGCAGGGTGAAAATCGCGGTCAGCTTGTCCAGGTACTGCTCGATGGTATGGTCCAGTTTGGGGCAGAAGACGACTGGAATTTTGTTTTTGACAAAGTCACTGTGAAAAGCGGCATAGGCGAAGGGAACGCAGTCGGCCGCGATCAGCAGGTCGGCGTTGTCGAAAAAAGAGGCCTGGGGATTGAGCAGCTGCAATTGCACTGGCCAGGTTTTCAGTTCCGAGAGGGATGGGTCCGGCGGCGTTACCGCGACGGCAGGTGGTGCAGCGCTGCCGCGCCGGTCTTGCTGGCGCGACCCGGGACAGCCGTGGGTCTCCGCTGAGGCTGCTGCCGGTTCCGGGGAGCAGCAGGGCGGAACTTGGCTCTGCTTCGGCAGGGGAATGTTGTGATCTGCCAGGTACTGCCGCGCCTGTTCAAGATATATTCCTTCGTTATGGGCGGCAAGATGATCGAGGTGGGCGCGAATGACGTTTTCGCCCTGGGTCACGATATTGGCCATGACCTGCATCTCGTCATAGGGTTCGGCTTCCCGTTCCTCGACGTGGATGGCGCCCAGCGGGCAGGTGCCGATGCAGGCGCCCAGCCCGTCGCAGAACAGGTCGGATACCAGCCGGGCCTTGCCGTCGATGAGCTGCAACGCCCCTTCGGGACAATTGGGCAGGCATTGGCCGCAGCCGTTGCAGACCTCAGTGTCAATACGGATTATTTTTCTTTTCAAGTCAATCTCCTTTTGGAATACTGATCAGTGTTTCTATGGAGCGCCATAGTTTCTTCCCGGCCCGCATCAGGTCAAAGCTGTAGCCGCTGACCCGCCACTGCATGACCAAAAGGCGTAGCGAGCCCATGATCATTATGAACAAATGCTCGGCGGGAAGATTATGGATCGCTTTTTGCCGTTGTCCGTTGCGGATGGTCGTAAGCAAAAGACGGCGGTGGCTGCCCAGCACCTGGTGGATCTTGGCGGCAAGTTGCGGATCATTCTGGAACAGGTTCTCGGCGAACATTACCGTGGCCAGTACGGGATCGCCGGCAAAGGTGCGGCAACGGTCAAGGACAAACAGTTGGACCTTGGCCAGGCTTTCACAGTCACAGGCGTTGATCTCGGCGAGAAGCTGCGCCGAACTGCTGGCAAAAAGGTCGATAACGGTGCTCAGGATCTGCGCCTTGTTCCGAAAATGGCGGTACACCGCCGCGCCGCTGAATCCGACCCGGGCGGCGATGTTCTCGATGGTCAGCGCTTGCAGTCCCTGGTCGGAGATGATGGCCAGGGCGGCGGCGATGATCTCTTTCTGTCTGGCCGTGATCACTTTCATTTCCACTTCCTGTTAGTTAATAGTCACTAACATAACCATTATAGTATCAATAAGGCATTCTGTCAACTCCTTTCTCGATTTTTTCTTTTTTGGCGGTTGACAGAAAAAAGTCCCTGTGTTACTAATGGGCCTAGCCGCGGACTCCCGGACGCTTTTCCTTTCCGGACCCCTTGGCCAACCCGGATCAATGCCATGAACCAGATGAACGTCGAGTCTCGTTTGCGCCCAGGGCATGAGCAATACCCCTGGCGGTTTTTTTTCGGCTACCTGGCCGCGGCCATCCTGTTCCGCTACCTGTGCCACAGTTTGATGCTGATCCCGGTCCTGTTCAACGAGCTGCGGCCGGCGCCGACGGTTCCCGACCTGGTTTTGGCCCTGGTGCCGCGCCTGGACTGGCTGGCACACATCAATTATTACCTCTGGATAGCCTGTTATTTCCCTCCCGCCCTGTACCTGCTTTACCGCGATCGCAAGCTTTTCGCCCGCTTCATCATCCTGGACGGGATCATTTCCCTGAGCCGCGGCCTGATGATCCCGCTGACAGGCCTGGGCCCGCCGCACGGGGCCGACCTTAACGCCATGCGCCCCTTTTCCTTGTGGACGACCTGGTGGCAGCTGGTCAATCCTTACCGCGCCCTGATCGGTGACACGGCCGGGATCTACCTTACCAAGGACATGTTCTTTTCCGGACACATCGCCACCACGTTCCTGCTGTATTTATTCGCGCGCCGGCTGGGGAAAATGGAATCCCGGGTATTTCTGGTTCTGCAGATCTTTTCGCTGCTGGTGGTTTTCTTTTCCCACCTGCATTATACCATCGATGTCATCGGCGCCTACGCCATTACCTTCACTGTTTTCACCCTGGGCAATCGCTTATTGTGCCGAAACTTCCCCCGCTTCAACTGCCAGGGCTTTTGACAAAAAAAATCGTATTATTTACAATCAAATAATAAAGGAGGGTCATATGGGTGTTTATCTATCCAAACGTGCCGATTACGTAAAACTGTACCTGGCTTTGTGGCTGGTCGTTTTCATTGGTTTGTGGGCGAATTTATTTCGTGAATTCAGTGAACCGTTCCGCGTCACTACCATTTCTTATTTCCTGGTGTACCTGGGGGCCTTGATCGGCGCCTATTTTATTTTGGCGCCGCTTTTTAAAAACCGGGCCATCACATTTGAAAAAAGCAAATGGCTGCCGTTCATTCCGGCCTTGCTCCTGCTCCTGCATTGGCTGTTCCAGCAAATGGACCTGATGTTCGCCCCGGGGGGACGCCTGGACTATTTTTCCTTCAACATCCTGGTAAGTCCGCTGTTCATTCTCTTCCTGTTTTTGGGCCTGCTGCTTTACCTGCTGGCCGCTCAACCGCAGATCATGGACGCCGTATTCGTCGGCATGAAAAACTCGCTTCGTCTTTTTGTCTCCATCGCTTTTCTGGCCCTGGGGCTGATCAGCCTGGCCCAGATCATTCAGGCCTTCTCCGCCCTGGTCAAGATCGGCACCGCCAGCAACGCCTGGCGTAATTATTCGCGCCTGGGCGTGTTTTCAAGCGGCGGGCTGCTTGTGGCCCTGTTGCTCAACCTGGTCTTGATGCTGGTCCCGCTCTGCGGCTGGGTGCTGCTGCAGAAGCTGCTTGGCAAAGCAACGCCCAAGTGGGACAAAGTACTCAAACTGCCTTCGCGCTGGTTGGGCGCCCTGCCCCTGATCCTTATCGGCCTGGCCGTTCTGGCTCAGCCCGAGACATTTTATCAACCCTGGTTCATCATCACGGCCATTTTTTCATTTGTTGCCATTCTGGTCAATTTCCTGGCTGCCAGCCAGAATCCTGTTGCCGTCGGCATTGTCAAGCTGGCCGAATCGTTCTTTTTCTATCCCTACCGCTATTTCCGCAAGATCGTCGCCTACGGCAAGCAGGACCTGGAAGTGACCGAGAACGAAAACGCGGGAATCGATTATTTTTGCTACACCATCAAGGGTTTTATCTGTATTGCCATCCTGGTTTTCTGGACGCTGCTGGCTGTTTATCCCATCCTCAAATACTATGGGCTCAATTTCCTCACTTTGCCGCTGCAGCTCGATTTTTTCCCGATTGACAATTTTCACGGCCTGCTCATCTACCCGCTGGCTTTTTTCATCTTCGTGCCCATATACGCCCTGCTCACCACTATTTTATATGAAGTGCTGACTACGCTGCTGCAGATCCTGGTCAAGATAAACAAATTCTTCAGCAAGCTGCTGGACAAGAAATAATTTAGATCAAATCGGGATCGATAGTAGCGGTTCAACATGATCCTGGCCAGGATCATGTTGAACCCTACTTTTTTTGCACCAGCACCGTCTTCAGCCAGATCTTGCGTTCGGTTTTGAAATTTTCCCGGGTCATGCCGCGCCCAGGGCCCGGGCGCGCACGGTCCAGATCCGCTCTATCCAAACCTGGCAAGGGCTCGATGTTCCAAAGCAGGCCGATGCCAAGGGCTTTCCCTGGATCGTGGTTCAGTCCCGGCCACTCAGCCAAGGCCTGGAAGGGAATGCGCCACTGGTAAGCGAAATCACCCCAATCGTCGCTTAGGCGGATGGACGGTCCCAAAGAACCGTCGGCGCTGATGAAGGTTTCCTTGCCGCTTTTGCGGTTCACTATTTCCAATAGCGCTGCTCCGTCAAGGTTTTTTTGTTCAGGCAGCCGCGCTTCCGGGCCCGCCATTTTTCGCCGCTCCTGTTCGCTGACATGGACCAAGCCGAGTTTTTGGGCTTTGCCGCCATTTTCGTCCAGCCACAGGGTCAAGCTGGCGCGGCTGGGAGGCCGCTGGCGGTGGCTGATATCGGGTGAGAAAAAAATATAAAGGAAACGATCGTCATTTCCCACCCCGACCATCATGCCGTTTTCGAACAAATGGCTGGTTATTTTATTGCTGAAATCCTCAATCCGGCCATCGGCGCCGGCCGCAAAGGCCAGCCATTGGCCGGGGATATTCTGCAGGCTGCGGCAGCCCTGCTGCAGAAACATGGCCACTGCCGCAATCATGAACATAACGACTATTGCCGGGCGCGATTGGCTTATTTTCATTTTATCGACCTCCTGAAAAAAATCGTGACTGGCTCTTATTTTATAACAATTGAGGAAAAGGATCCTTGCAGACGGAATTTAACCGTGGCTTTTTTTTAGGACCAGTGGTATGGCCACCACGAGGAAAAGGATTTCGCCGAAGACAAAAGCCAGCAAGCCCCTGGCGGCTCCGGATGTGAATCCGTAAGCGTGCAAGCCCACACCAAGCAGGTTGACTCCGAACCAGGCCATGACCACGGCGATGATCGCTCCGATGCTGCCGGCCGCCAGGCCGATATGGCCGATCCAGCCGGCCAGGCGGGCGTGGAACAGGATGGCGCAGCAGATTATGATCAGCAGGGCGCCGTTCTCCTTGGGATCCCAGCCCCAGAACCGCCCCCAGGACAGGTCGGCCCAGATGCCGCCCATCACCGTACCGATGCAGGTGAATGCCATGCCGAAGGCCAGGGCGGCGTACAGCGGCCGGGCCGTGCTTGCCGCCGCAGCGGAACGGGGCGCGTGCAGTTCCTGGACAATGACCACGTGGCCGATGATGCCGGCGACCACGCAGCCGGCGTAGCCTAGTGAAATGGTCACCACATGGGTGGCCAGCCACAGGTTGGAATCGAGCACTGCCGCCAGCATGCCCATGGTGTCGCCGTCCAGGCTGTAGCGGCCGGCGATGACCAGGAAGGCCAGGCCGCTGATCGCCCCGGCCAGGATGCCCAGGGCCTGCTTTTGCCACCAGGCCATAAGCAGACCCATGACCACGCCGGCCCAGGCGACGAAAACGAAGGTTTCGTAGAGGTTGGTCACCGGCGGCCGGTTCATGATCAGCATGCGGGCCGCCAGGCCGAACGTATGGAACAGAAAGCCCAAAAGCAGGCACAGCTTCGCCCAGCGCTCGAGACGGAAGCGAGGAATCGCCAGGGAAAAAAAGAGCAGCAGCAGCGCCAGGCCGTAGATCAGTTCGGCCTTGAAAAAAGGGTCCAGGCGGTTGTAAAATATTTCCAGGGAGAGCTTGCGGTCGGAGAAGGCGCCCAGCGGAAGCCTGTTGCGCACCGACCGGCTGAAGGCGTCCAGAGCGCGTTTGAAATCACTTCCGTCAGCCTTCACATAGGCCTGGGCGGCCTGGGCCAGGAGGGAAATTTCCCGCTGCATGGCCGCCGGCAGGGAAGAGCCGCGGGCAAAGGCCTGGGCGGGACCGAGCCATTCTTCGTCAGGAGAATCGGCAAGCGGCAGCAGGGCAGGCAGCTCCGGGGCGCTGCGTGGATCGCGGCCTGCCTCCTCACCAGGGCGGGCGAAATGGAAAGCATTCAAAAGGCGGTTATATGCGGAAACATTGTAAAAGAGGCGGATGGCCTCGTTTTCGACCCGGCCTCTGCTGCTTTCGTCCTGGTCCGCGTACTGGAAAGCCAGTTGGTGCAGCCTGCCCAGGCCGGGGCGCAGTTGCGCAAAGCTTAAAGGGCGGCGTTGCCAGCCTACCATGTCCATGGGCTTTGCCAGCACGTCTAGGTTGACCAGGAATATATTGTCTTCAAGTGTTTTCTGGGGAGTAAAGAGGACCCGGGCCAGCCAGGAGCAAGCGTCCATGCCGTCCAGGGTGGAACGGCCGGAAAACTGCTTGAGCAGGTTGCGTGCGAAAGTGTCCATCGGCTTTTTTCGCCCCTGTTCCAGGACTACCAGGCGCCGGAACGGTTCCAGCGAAAAAGGAGTGGCCGCCTGGGCTTCATGTCCCTGCAGCCATAAGGCCAGCAGGGCAAGTATGGTGATCTTTCTCATGGCCGCACCTTTGCGGACCGCGGATTTTTCAGCGCTGCGGCCAGCATGGCCAGGAAATGGCCGGCCAGCCCCAAGAACAGCAAGGCGCTGGCGATATAGGGCAGCCAGCGGCCCGAGTTGCGTACCACCGAGAAGGTTGAGCTTTCACCCCCCAGGCCGTCCTCCGCGTAAGATGACTGGTAGAATGTGTAATCTTGGTAACGCAGCGGCCGGTTCATGGAAATCACCGCCCGGCGCCTCGTGTTTGCGGATACGATCTCGACCCGGCTGGAAAAACTCCTGGGAATGCCGCTGCCCGGATGCATGGTTTTTTCGAAATCGAGCAGTTTGATCTTGATCGGCAGGATGACTTTTTCCTGATTCCGGTCGAGTTGGCTTTCCTCCGCTCCGACACTGATGGCGACATCGCTGCTCTCTCCTTCGCGCAGGGTCAGGAAATACTCCTGGGCCGTTACCGCGATGAAAAAACCTCCGCCAATGAACAGCAGCAGGCTGTAGTGGACCAGGAGCAGGCCGGCCTGGCGCCAGCGGTATTGCAGGCGGAAAAAAACGGCTGCCAGCAGGTTGATAAAAAGGAGCATGCTTATGAGCAGCAGGCCCGGCAGGGGGATGACCCCGAAAAGCCGGATGATCCAGGCGCCGAAAACATCACGCTGGGCGGCGTAGATGCCGTTTTCGGCCTGGTAGATCGTGCCGGCGATGACCAATGCCGCCAGCAGCGCCAGGGCGATGACGGTCAACTTCAACGAAGCCAGCCGGCGGATGAAACTGGAGAGGCCGGAACTTCTTTTTTTATTCATTTCCACGCCTCGCTTCAGGGCATTGTTTCATTACCTTTACTATATCATTTTATACATGGAGCGGCAATCCGGCCGGCCGCACGCTCTCCCGCCGGGCGGAAAAACCGGGAGCGTTAATGTTTCCGCAATCTTCAGCGGACGTAGCCCAGCGTCTTCAGCTCCTCCAGGAGTTTTTCGTCGATCTTGATCTGGCTGAGATCCTGGGGAAAGACAGGGCAGCGGGTCTTGAACGCCAGGAACAGTCCGTTCAACTTGTCGGCGACGGGCTCGGTCCCGGGGCGACCGAACTGGTTGATCCGTTCGCGCGGATGGCTGCGGGTGTCGTAGAGTTCGCGGAACTGCTCGTCGGTAACGATGTATTTCCATTGGCCCCAGATCGTCGCCCGCAGGGAGGCCTCGGGGCCGCCGGGGATGCTTGTAAGCAGCGTGGCGAAGAGCGGTTTTGGCGACCGTTGACCGTCCACGCGCATGAACGGCCAGAGGCTGACCCCGGAAAAACCCTCGCCCGCCTTCATCCCCAGCATAGCGCCGATGGTCGGCATGATGTCCACGGTGGAGACCTCCTGGGGGAGGCGCTGCGGTGCCAGGGCGCGGCTCCAGAAGAGCAGCGGCACGCGCAGCACTTCGTTGTAGAGCGACTTGCCGTGCCCGGTCTGGCCATGCTCGAGGAATTCCTCTCCGTGGTCGGCGGTGACGACCAGAATGGTGTTTTCCTTCCAATTCAGTTCGCTGAACAGTTCCCGCAGCTGCTCGTCGACGGAGCGGATCTCGCTGTCGTAGCGGGCGATGGCATCCTGCAGCTCGCCGCTGCCCGGAACATACCAGGGTTTGCAGGCCAGGTAGGGGGCATGCGGGTCCATGTAGTGCAGATAGAGAAAATAGGGTGCGGCGGCGCGCATTTCCTTTTGCCACTGCCGGGCCTGGCGGCTGACCTGGGCGGCGCCGAGATTGTTCATGGTGACGAAGCGGTCGAAGCCCCGGGTGAAGCCCTCCGCTTCGCAGATGTTGAGGTTGTCGGCTACCGCGTATGTCCGGTAACCGCTGTTGCGCAACCATTCGCTCAAGGTCAGCACCGATTGGGGGATGCGGTTCAGTCGTAGCGAAGAATTTTGGGCCTGCTGGTTCAGGGTGACGATCAGCCCCTTGTGAACCCCATGCTGGAAAGGATAGAGCGAAGTCAGGATGGATGCGGTGGCCGGCGAGGTGAACGTGGAGGTCGAATAGCAGGATTCGCATACCACGCCCTGGGCGGCCAGGTCGGTGAGGAAGGGGGCGGTATTGAGCCGGTAACCGTAGAACGGCAGGTGGTCCTGGCGCAGCGTGTCGATGACCACCAGCACCACGTTGGGACGCGCCTGCGAGGTGCCGCTCCGGCAGGCCGACTGCCCGCACAGCACCGGCAGCAGCGCCAGAACGAGCAGCCACTGGAGCCGGTCATTGCCGCGGCGCATGGTTCTCCTTCTCGAGCTGTTGCACGATGACCAGATTGCGCCGAGCATTGGCGTCGTTGGCGTCCAGGGCCAGGGCGGCGAGGAATTCGCGCTTGGCACCCTCGCGGTCCCCGAGCTGCAGCAGGGCGATGCCCAGGTTGTTGTGGGCGCTGGGCAGGAAGCGCTTGGCGGCGATGACCAGGCGCAGGGGTTCGATGGCCATGTCCGGGTAGCCGATGGTGACATAGGCGGCCCCGAGATCGTTCAGCAAAGCGGGATCGTCGGGCTTGGCGCCCAGCTGTTCCAGGATGCCGCGCACCAGCGGGAAACGCGCCGCGGCATCGCGCTGGCGTCCGAGGCCGCGCGCGAACTGCGCGCCCCGCAGGGCCGACTCGTTCTCGGGTTCCACGCGCAGCACCTGTTCGTAGTGTTGGCCGGCTTTCTCCAGTTCGCCCAGGCGCAGGCAGAGGTCGGCCAGGTGCAGGTGCGCCTGGACATCGTCGGGATAGCGTTCCAGGATGCGCAGGTAGCATTTTTTGGCTTCCTGCGCTTGCTTCTCCTGCTCATAGATCACGCCCAGGTTGCCGTTGACTTCGGGATTGAGGGGATCGAGTTCACTGGCCTTCAACAGCCAGCCCTTGGCCCGTTCCGTATCTCCCTCCTTCAGCAGCTTGGTGGCCAGGTTATAGTAGGAGTCGACGCTGAAGTCGCGGCTCATCGGCCCGACCCGCCAGTTGCAGAACAGCAGCAGTGCCGACAACCCGGCCAGAGGCAGGATCGCCTGCAGCCAGCGCCGTTGCCGCAGAACGTCCCATAGTCCGAGCGTGCCATAGGCGGCGAACAGGGCCAGGAAGGGCAGGACGTTCAGGCGGTAGCGTGAAGTGACGAAAAAGGCCAGCAGCACGGCTGCGTGGACCAGAACGAACACCAGCGGCAATCCCACCCCGGGAACGCGGCGGCGCAGCGCCAGCGCCATGCCCAGCAGGGCCAGCGGCAGCAGCAGCCCAAAGGGGAAGGCCAGTCCTTTTTTCCAGACCAGCAGGGAGAGGAGCGGCGAATATTGCCGGAAGGGGTAGATGTCCTGGTCGCGCATGATCTCGTTGCCATTGGCCAGCAGATTGAGTTTCCTGAGCAGCAGCCGCGTGTAGCCCGCGGGATCGGCGGCAATCAGGCCGAGGGCCTTGTTCATGAAGTAGGCCGACTGCCCGCCCGCCTTGTGGATGCCGAGGCGGATCGGCTCGTTCAGCAGTTCGTCCCACTCGTAACCTGGCCGGATGGCCACCTTGCGCTCGTAGTCCTTGCCGTTGGAGAGATAGAAATTGATGCCGGCGTTGGTGCTGATCGGCACGAATTCGCGACCGATGCGCCAATTGCGCCAGGTGACGGGCGCGATGACCAGCAGCAGTCCGGCCGCGAAAACAGAGGCCAGCGCCAGCCTGCGCCAGGGCCCGGGGCGCCCGGTTTTTTTGCGCCATTGCCTCCAGGCGTATAACGGAATGACCAGTGCCAGGGGCAGAACCACCGACATGGCCAGGGCCGACAAGCCGAGCAGCACGCCGCAGGCCAGCGCCCGCGGCAGGGACGGTTTTTCCAGCGCGGCGATAACGGCCAGGGCCAGCAGCAGGTTGAGGAAAACGACCAGCACCGGGGCCAGGATTTCCCCTTCGTAAAAAAGCATGGTCCCGTACAGGGAGAAGGCCAGCGCCGCCGCCATTCCCACCCGGCGGTCGAACAATCGCCCGCCCAGCAGGTAGAGCAGCCAGACATTGGCTGCGCCCATGGCCATCTGCACCAGGCGCACCAGGTAGAGATCGCGGCCAAACAGGGCGTAGAGCAAGCCGAGGAAATAGGGGTACAAAGGCGGCTGAAAGAACGGCACGGGAACGGGTTCCTGTCCCGCGGCGATGCGCACGGCCATCTCGTCATAGGTCTGGGCATCAACGATTGTGTAGTGAAAAAAAGGATTGGACGAAATTTGCTGCAGGTACACCAGGCGCACCACCAGGGAGACGGCCAAAAGGATCAGGAGATGAACGAGGACAGCACGGCGCTTGCTTGGCGCGCTTGCGGTTTTTGGCGTGTGCTTGCCCATGTTCTATAGATAGCCCAGCGAGCGGATCTTGTCAAGGTTGGCCGGGTTGGGCCGCTGGGCGTCGACCGCGGCGCCGCGGCGCCATTTTTGCAGTTGCTCGCTCAGCCAGGCGCGCATCTGCGGATGGGTCGCGGCCATGTCGCGGCTTTCGGCGCCATCGCTGTCCAGGCGGTACAATTCGTTCCTGCCGAGGTATGGCACCTGGACCAGCTTCCAGGGCCAGGCCAGCGCGAATTGAGCCTTGCTGTCGTTGCGCCAGGCGCGGCCATCCAGTGTCTCCACCTCGAACGGCTGGCAGGCTTCGCCGAAAGCGAGCACGGCTGGTATTTGGCTTTTCCCACGCAGCAGCGGCGACAGATCGCGGCCTTCGGTCGCTTTAGGGACATCCAGCCCGGCCAGGCGCAGCAGGGTCGGAAAGATGTCGATGGTCTGCACGGCGGTGGCGATGCGCCTTCCCGTCGTCATGCCCGGGGCACGGACCATCAGCGGCACGTGCATACTGGGCTGGTAGACGTCGAGGCCGTGGTCGAAAAAGTAGCCGTGCTCGGTCAGGCTCTCGCCGTGGTCGGCGACCACGGCCACCGCGGTGCGCGCCCGAGCCTCTGGGCGGTTGAGATAAGTGAATAGCGGGGACAGGCTGGCGTCCAGGAATGCGATCTCCCCGTCGTACAGAGCGGCAAGGCGGCGGTAGTCGTCGGGGCCGGTACGGATCTTCGGAAAACCATGGCTGCCCAGGATGCCGGCGATGAAGCGGATAGAACCGTCGGCCGGCCCGGAATATTCCGGGTAGAACATGCGGTCGTACGGGGGTGGAGGCGTATACGGGTAGTGGGGATCGAAGAGGTGCAGCCACAGGAAGCGGGGCTTGGCGGCCGGAGCGTTCAGCCAGCGCAGAGCCCGCTGCACCGTCGCGGGAGCGCGCCGCTGCGCCTGGTCGATTTCTTCGATGTCGAAATCGTCGTCGTAAACGGCGAACCCCTTGCGCAAGCCGCTGGTGGCGTCGAGCACCGAGCAGGAGACGAAGGCCGCCGTGTCGTAGCCGCGCTCGGCCAGCAGGACGGCCAGGCCGCGCTGGGCAGGCGGGACCTCGAAACCGTTGCGCGGCACACCCAGGCGCCGGGGATGGCGGCCGCAGAGGATGGCGGCGTGGGAGGGCAGCGTATTGTTGCTCGCCGTGGTCGCCTGCTCGAAGAGCAGCGCGGAGGAGGCGAAGGCGTCCAGCACCGGCGTACGCGCGGCAGCGTAGCCGTAGCAGCCCAGGCGGTCGGCGCGCAGCGTGTCCAGGGTGACCAGCACCACGTTCATGGTGGCGGGGGCCGCGGCCGGGCGCTGGCGGCAGCCGGCGGCCAGCAGCATGGCGGCCGTCAGAATAACCGTGTTAACTTTTCTCATGTTTTATGATACCTCGGCGGGAAAGGCGCTGTCCAGCAAAAAAAAAAAAGCCCGCCCCGGCGAACCGGGGCGGGCCTGGTACGTAATGTGCGCGCGTGGTGTTCACGCGCACCATGGTTAAATCAGAACGCGAACTTGATGCCCAGGGTGGCTTCCAGCGGGGGTAGGAAGAGGTAGCCCTGGCCGAAGCGCGGGTCGGTGATCTCGACCAGCGACTTGATGTCGACGCCATCGATAAAATCGGCGTCGTCGACGTACACGTTATCCTGGTTGTAATTACCAAAAATACGTTGTGCCGTCTTGGCGTCGGTCAGGTTGCGGATGTTGAGTGAGAACTGCAGGCTGTTCTTGCCCAGTTTCAGTCTGTATTCGGCATAGATATCGGCGCTGACAGTAAAGGGGGAGCGCTTGCCGGTGTCGAAGCGGTTGTAGGGGTAGTAGCCCTGCTGGCCGTTAACTGTGATCTCGGTCGTGAAGGGCACGCCGGAGTAAGCGTTGACCACGGTGCCAAGGGTCAGGCCGAAGGGGAGCACGTAGGAGGCGTAGGCCTTGAAGTAATGGGGACGGTCGGTGGCCAGAGGGCCATCTATTGGTTTGAGGTTCTGGTCGTAGGATGTCATCCACAGGTCGAAGTAGCGGTTGACGTTGGGGTCGTTGCGCATGGCCTCGTCGGAGCTGTTCAGGCCGGAGTAGTTGCCGGTCATCCGGCTCCAGGTGTAGGAGATGCCGCCGAGCCAGTTGTCGCTGAAGCGCTTTTCAAGAGAGAGGTTGACCGCGTAGTAGTCGCGCTTGGCTTTCTGCGCCGGGGGCAGTCCCTCTGGCAGCAAGCCGTTAGCGATGGCGATGTCGTACTGTCTTTTCACGTAGTCGCTGCCGGGGTTGGCGATGAAGTAGGTCTCGCCCTCGGGCATCAGGATACCGATATCATCGATCGCCTGCAGCAGTTTCTTGTTGACCAGGCGCACCGAGGCCGACAGGTTGTCGTTGATCTTCTTTTCCATACCGAACGAAATTTCGCGCTGGGACATGGGTTTCATGTCGGGGTCGGTCTCGTTGATCGAGGGGATGCGCCAATTCTTACTGCCCCAATACTGGCCGGGGAACTCGTTGTTGACGCCGATCGTATCCCAATTGGGGGTATCCAATTCATAGTAGTGGCTGATCCAGCTGAAGCCGCCGTAGGAGCCTTCGGGCAGGGCCAGCTTCATGCAGTCCTGGAAGACGCCGTAGGAGCCGAAGATCTTCAGGCTGGAGTCGCCGAACACGTCGTAGATGAAGCCCAGGCGCGGGGCCAGCTTGTCTGCCCAGCCGAGGTCGATGGGCACGGCGTCCTTGTACTCCTCCAGGGGGCTGAAGGCGGGTATCTTTTCTTTCTCGGCGCGCAGCCCGATGCTGAGGGTCAGCCGGTTGGCGATGGTCCAGGAGTCCTGGATGTATAACGCATAGCGGTTGGAGCGGGCCTTGTTGATCAGCTGGCCGAAGGGGGAGCGGTTCTCGTAGTAGCCGTATTTGCCCATGTGACCGGCATTGACCGGGCTGCCCGGTATCTGTTCGGAAAAGGGGCGGCCTACGCGCAGAATGATCATCGGATTCGGGCAGGCGCCGTCGTAGTCGTCCATGATCTGGACGTATTGGAAGCCGGCCTTCAAGGAATGCTCGCCGGCCAGGCGCATGAAGTAGTTCATGTCGACATTGGCGCTGGTCCGTGTGTAGTTGGCCTTGCTCAGCTTGTAGAAAAGGCCCCAAGTGTAGTTTTCCCAGTTATTGTCACGGATCTTGTCTTGCGGCCAGCCGTACGCGGCTTCGCCGCCGGCGTTGTAGATGCGGTGGTAATAATAGATCCCGGGAGGATCCAGGATCGAAGCGTTGTTCTGGTTGTAGTGGCCGAAACGGGCCGACACCTGCAGGTTGTTGCCGATGGTGTAGTCCAGGTTGCCGGAAGTCGACCAGGTGGGGGCGTTCTGCCCCATCTTGTCGTAGGTGAATTCCGAACTGCCCATGGGCTGCCAGTCGGGGAAGTTGGTGCTTGGATTATCACCAGGAAGGCCGCCGCGCCATTGGTTGCTGTTGGCGACGAAAGAAGCGGACAGGCGCATGTTTTTGATCGGTTCGGCCGACAGCTTGATCGAGCCGTTCAGCCAGGTGTCCTCGCGTTTGAACGAATCCAACGCGGCGCCGGGCTCATCGTTCCAGTTGATGTCGCGCGTGTTCGTGCGGTAGACGGGCAGGATGGAGCCGAAGAACCACAGCTTGTCCTTGAGGATGTAGCCGCCCAGGGAGAACCCACCTTCCAGGCGCGAGAAATTCTGCTTGTTGAATTTTTCGTAATTGTAATATTCATAATTGGAGGGGTCGTCCGGAATCAGGCGCAGGCTGTCGCGCAGCTTGCCGCTCAGGGCGCTGCCCTGGTAATAACCCATGACCCCGCCGTGGAACTGGTTGCCGCCCGAGCGGGTGACCACGTTGACCACGCCGCCCATGGAACCGCCGAACTCGGCCTGATAGCCCGAGGCCTTGACCTGCACCTCGTCGATGAAGTCGAAAGCGGCCTGCATGCGCTGCTGGGCGCCGCGCACTTCGCCGGTCTCCATGCCGTCGACGTAAAAGACGTTCTCGGCACCGCTGGCGCCGTCGACCGACAGACCGCCGGTCATGGGCTCGTTGTAGACGCCAGGGACGGCCGTGACCAGGGTGCTGAAGTCGCGCCCCTTGGGCAGGGTCTGGAAGATCTCCTTGGTCAAGGTCATGCCCTTGGCCGTGCTCTTGACGTCGATCAGGGGCGTTTGCCCGGTGATGGTGATGACCTCGTTCAGGTTGCCGAGCTTCATCTCGATCTTCAGGCTGGCGGTCTGCTCGGCGACCAGCGGGATGTTTTCCCGCACCACGGTCTGGAATCCATCCAGGGTGAATACCAGCTTGTAGGAGCCGGGAGTGAGGTTGAAAAGCTTGAAGGTGCCGTTCTCGTCGGTGACCGCCGTTGCCTTGCCGACCAGCTTGGGGCTGGTGGCGATGACGCTGACGCCGGGCACCAATGAACCGTCTTCAAGTTGTACCGTGCCAAAGATCTTGGCCGTTGTTTGCTGGGCGCTCAGCAGTCCCGCGAGCAGGAGCACGCTGAATGCCAGCAGGGTGAACCTTTTGACAATACTCATTTTGTTTGTCCTCCTTTTTTTATTTGACAAAACATCCAAGGAGTTGCAATATCCATGCCAAAATACGCAGCCGGATTGAAAACAGCTTGGGGAATACCTTGCTTTTATCGTGAAAGCTTGAATGGAAGATGGTTTACGCGGCAGGATAATTCGCGCATCTCGTTTTGCGGATGGGCAGTTTTCGATTTTAATTCTTCTAAAAAATACAAATCACCAACTTTTATTTCAAAAAATAATTAAAAACTCAATTATTTGAACTGGGGACAAGGCGCGGTGAAAAAACAGCGAGTTATTTAGCCCGCTTATGGCTGCTTTCTTGTCAAGCGGAACGCGTAGTGTTATAATAAATTAATGATGATCAATTCAACAAGTGCAGTGAGGCCGATGATGAAAAAATTGCTTGTGGTTTGCAGCGTCCTGGTTTTTTGTTTTTCACTTTATGCCGAATCCGAGAAAGAACTCATAAAAAAACTTCCCCCGCCTCACCGCGTCTGGCTTAGCGAAGAGGTGGTATACATTATTTCCTCCGTTGAAAAGGAAGTTTTTCTGCAGCTTGAATCCGACCGGGAACGCGACACTTTCATCAGCGCCTTCTGGAAACAGCGCAATCCCAATCGCAACCTGCCGGAAAACGAATTCAAAAAAGAGCATTACCGGCGCCTGGCCTATGTCAACAACTGGTTTGGCAAGGATTCCCCGGCTCCGGGCTGGCGCACCGACCAGGGCCGGATCTACATCACCCTGGGTGAAGCGCATTCAATCGAACGCTTCGAAAGCGACAACGACCTGGTTCCTACCGTGGTCTGGTTCTACCAGGGCATGGCCGCCAAGGGACTTCCCGATTCCTTCAACGTGGTTTTTTTCAAGAAGGACGGTATTGGAGAATATGAGCTCTATTCTCCCGTCAAGTTCGGTCCCCAAGCCCTGATGCGCAACTTCGAAGGCGATGCCACTTCTTATGAGGCTGCCTATTATGCCCTGATGGATATACAGCCTCAGCTGGCTGCCGTCTCTCTCTCCCTGATCACAGGTGAACCAATGGGCGTGAATCCCTCCATAGCCTCGGAGCTGCTGATCCGGGAGAAGATCCCTGAAACCCCGCAGCGAAATATCAAGAATATTTACGCCAGCAATTTCCTCAAGTTCAAAGGGCAGGTCGAGATCGACTACGCCGACAATTTCATGGAGAGCAGTTCCCAACTCAATGTTGTCCTCCACCCGTCCGGGCACTATTTCATCCACTACCTCATTGAACCCAAGCGCCTCTCCTTTGAACAGTATAAAGATAAGTATTACACCACCCTGGAAATTTCCGGCAATATCACCGACCCTTCGGGAAAGATGCTCACCCAGATCTCACGCCGTATTCCTCTTGAATTGAGTGAAAATCAGATGCGCATGGTCAAGGACAAGCTTTTCAGTTTTCAGGATATGATCCCGGTCATCCCTGGAAGTTATCGCCTCACCATCTTCCTTAAAAATCTTACCACCAAGGAATTCACATCCCTGGAAAAGGATTTTGTCGTCCCCGCCCGGGAAAAATTGGCGATCTCGACGCTGCTGCTGGCCAACCGCAAGGCCGCCGCGCCGAGCAGTGTTGTCATCAAACCTTTTATTTTCGACGGCAGCCACCTTCTACCTTCGCCGCGCAACGATTTTCTCGCCGCCGACAACCTGGAACTCTTTTTTCAACTCCACGGCCTGAGCGAGGACCTGATACAGGCCGGCTTTCTGGAAATTTCCCTTTTCCGCCGCGGCGAAAAAGTTTTCACTAAGGAACGGCTGCTCCGCGATCTTGGCTCTCTGCCCGACGTGCTGGAAACCCTGCCCCTGAAGGGTCAATCCCCTGCTTATTACAACCTCAAGGTGTCCCTGCTCGACCAGAAGAAAAGCGAGATCGCGACTGAAAACGCCGATTTCTATATAACGCCGCAACCCTCCCTGCCTCGACCCTGGGTCGTTTCCGTGCCCACGGCTGTCGGCGATTTTAGCGTCTTTCTTAACGAACTTGGACGCCAGTACATTCAGAGCGGTGATCTTGATAAGGCCCGGCCCCTTCTGGAATCGGCTTTCCGGCAAAACCCCGATAGCGTCCGCTTCGGCGGCGATTATTGCCAACTGCTGCTGCAGAAAAAGGAATTCGCCAAGGTGAAGGCCCTGGCCCTGCCCCAGGTCAAGGAAAAATCCCGTTTTGAATTCGCCCTGCCCCTGGGCCATGCCTGCCAGGGCTTGAAGGAATTCGACGACGCCATTGTTTTCTACGCGGACTTCATCACCCATTTCGGGGCCAATATCAATGTCTTCAACCAGATCGGCGAGTGTTATTTTCAGCTGGGCAATGCGGCGGAAGCCCTGAAGGCCTGGGAAAAATCATTGGAACTCAATCCCAAGCAGCCGCGCATCAGGGAAAAAGTCGATGGCTTGAAGAAAACCGCCAAATGAGACCGTCTAATATAATGCCGGAGTCCGGCAATTTAACATAACATGGAGGTTAGCAAGATGAATAGAGATTACAAAAAGCTCTGGTGGGTCCTGGCCTGTGTCCTGGTTGTTTCTTCATTGGCATTCGCCCAGGCCGGCCGAGGCAAGGGTCGCCTGAGCGGCAACGTGGTCGACGAGAAGGGTGAACCCATCGTTACCGCCGAAGTGAAGATCGAGTTCGAGAAAGGCGGCCTGGTGGACAAGACCACCGTTAACAAGAAGGGCGAATGGAGCTTCATCAGCCTGGGAACGGGCCTGGCCATTGTCACCGCTTCGGCGGAGGAATTCCTGGACAACAGCCTCAGCGTTCAAGTGCAGCAGCTGGAACGCAACAAGTTCGTCACCCTGGTCCTGAAGGAGGACAAGGAAAAAAAGATCCGCCTCAAAGATGCGGGCGCGCTGGAGGAATTGGAAAAAGGCAACCAACTTTTCCAGGAACGAAAGTTCGACGAAGCCCTGCTCATCTTTCAGACCTTTGCCGCTGAAAATTCCAAGGTCTACCAAATCTATTTCAACATCGGCGATGTCTACCGCGAGAAAGGTGAATTCGACAAAGCCAACGAACAGTACGCCATAGCCCAGACCATGGCCAAGGAAAAGGCTGATGTCGTCCTGCAGGCCAGAGCCCTGGCCTCCTTCGGCGAGATCTGCCTGAGGCAGGAAAAATTCAAGGAAGCCCAGCAATTCTTCACCCA
>SPCN01000455.1 GCA_004525465.1 Chrysiogenales bacterium
GAGAGAAAATCACGGAGGGTGAAGCGATATGAAAAAGTGTCTACTATGGGTTTACCTGTGCCTTGTCATGATTGCCGGCTGCGCCTGCAGCCGCGACCGGGTCCCGGACCATGTTCTGGAAGGGCTGCACAAGCCGGTGATCCACAGCATCACCCCGACGACGATCCGGGTCAGCGGCGCCGGATTCTATTTGTCCGTCATCTTGCCAAGCCGTGCCGATGCGGATGCCCAATATGTTCTGTATATCAATGATCGCCAGGTTGGCCAGATCAACCGCGGCGATCCCCAGTACGGGGGGGGCGGGAATTTCGACTCGCTGCAGGTTGGCTGGATGGTCCCCAAGGAGTGGCTCGACCAGCTCCTCGCTCAGCCGGCGAACGGCAGCCTGTTCAGTGTTCGCGTCACCGGCATCAGCGAGAACTATGATATCTCCGGAGATTTTGAAAAATATCGCGACTATGTTTCCGAGCCGGTGACCCTGGAGATCGAAAAAGGCGAGACGCAATTTTCGGAAGTGAGGCAATTGTTCCCCGAGTGGACCCATTCCCGGGGACAGGTCATCCGCTGCGATCCCCAGGGAAATATCTTCCTGGCCTGGCTGGAAAGGCTGAACGGGGTCGACCAGGCCTTTTTCTCCTTTTCCTCCGATGAAGGCGAAACGTGGTCGCAGGTGCTGAACATCTCGCGTTCCGGCGATTGGGTCGATGAGGTCGACCTGGCCTCCGACGGCGCCGGCCATTTTTTCATGGCTTGGATGGCGGACGACTCCTACACGCCTGGGTCGGACATCTATTTCTGTCGCTCCCTGGACAACGGCGCTTCCTGGTACCTTCCGGAGCGCATGAATGCCAATGGCGAAACTGCCCGGGAGCCCGCGCTGGCGGTCAGTGAGCGCGGGGATGTCTACCTGGCCTGGAAGCAAGACTCCGGTGTCCGCCTGGCGGTTTCTGCGAACCTGGGGAATTCCTGGAAGACAAAAGATTTCGTCGTGTCTGCTCACTACTTTTGGCCCCCCCTCCTATCCGCGCGGCCCGGGGGCCAAGTGGTTCTGTTCAACGGAAAAAACCAAATGAGCAACGACCTGGTTTTCGACCTTCATTCCTCTCTGGATTACGGGAATACCTGGCAGAAGGAGGAGTTTGCCGTCGGCAACGCCTTTTGGGACGCAACGCATCCCCTGCTCCGCTTCGGGCCGGGGAACCAGGTCAATATTTCCTGGGCCGCGGCCACGACTATGGGTCGGATAACCAGCCATTCGAACCACTTCCTGCGCCGCGACAGCTCGGGCGCCTGGGCCGCCATCCAGAACCTGGATGATTTTTGCCCGGCGGCAGTCGGCGCCGGGGTCGCCCTGGCTGTTTCCGGTGCCAGCGTCGATGTGATGATGACCGGCAGGGGCTGTTTGTTCCTGCTCCGCTCCACGGATGAGGGGCGCAACTGGCCCGTCCCCGAGACCGTTTCCGGCACTGAGGGTTACAACGTCTCCGGTTTCCAGGACATGGCGCTCCATCCGTCGGGCAAAACCTTCCTTGTTTTTTACAGGAAAACGGCTGAGGAAAGCAGCCTCTACCTGACGAGCTTTGAATGACAGAGAATTGGGCTCAAGGAGAAAGGGCAAATTGAAAAAAATTATGATTTCGGTTTTGCTTGGCTTGCTCCTGCTGGCCGGCTGCGCCTGCAGCCGTGATCTGGTCCCGGACAATGTTCTGGAAGGGCTGCACAAGCCGGTGATCAGCAGTATCAGTCCTGCAGCGATGCTGTTTAACGGAGCCGGATTTTTCCTGAACGTCTACACGGGCTATCTGGAGGACGATCAGTATGTCCTTTACATTAATGACCGGAAGATCGGGCAGGACGAGCCATGGTATGGACGCCACGGCCTGGGTTGGATGCTTTCCAAGGAATTGATCGGCGAGCTCCTGGCGTCCTCAACCGACGGCGTCACCTGCAATGTGCGCGTCACAAGCATAAACGAGGATTATGACATTTCAGGCGCTTTCGATAAATACCGTGACTATGTATCCGAGCCGCTGGCCCTGGAAATCAAAAAGGGAGAAACGCGATTTTCAGAAGCACGGCAGTTGTTCCCGGAATGGACCCATTCCAGCGAGCCCATCCTGCGTTGCGATGCGCAGGGCAACATCTA
>SPCN01000063.1 GCA_004525465.1 Chrysiogenales bacterium
ATGCCACCGGGTCCTGGCTGGCCAGGATCTGGTTAGCGCGGAAGGTGTTTTTCGCAGGATAACCCTTAAGCGCTTTGTGGGAAACCCATATGGCATCGATGACATGAAGCACGGGCGACCGCACCGAGACGATCATTTTGCCGCATGTTTCCCCAAGTCCCAGGTAGTGCCGCTCCCTGCCGTGGCCGTCGTTCATGGAGACAAGCCCATAGAAATGCTTCAAGGCCGCGGTGATTTCCGAACCGCCGACATCATGATGCTTGAGCACCGGGACGTTGATCAACTTCAGGTTTTGCTGATAGGCGCCGCCCTTCCATATGCCTTCCTTCAATTCGACGCGGTTGCCGCGCGCCGTGGTGAAACATGGATAGGAAACATTCTCCAGTTTGCGGAAACCCTCGGTCAGGTGATCCTGGGCGGATATGAAATCACGGCGAATGGCATCAAGCAGCCGGGCGGATACCGGCTTGCCTTTGAAGATTTCGTTGGCCAGGAAAAGGAAAGAATGGCGCGGGTCGTTGGCATTGGCCTGGATGTCCCTGTCGCCTCCGTAGCTTAAATGGGTGTTGCAGTTCAAACTGCCGCGACCCTGGCCGTTCTCAATGATCACCACCTCGCCGCTGAAACCATCCGGATGATCGAGTATGCGCTGGATCAGGCCGCGGACCAGGTCCGAGTTCGTACAGCCGCGGTATTTCCATTGGGCGTTTACCTTGATCAAAACCACGTCATCGCTGGCGATCAGGCCGTAAGCTTCGGACTGTTTGATCGAGTTTTTCCTTTTGTAAAATGACAATTCTTGACCGGCCATCAGGTCAACCAAGGCGTCGACCCCCACATGGTTATTCGGCAACTGATTGCCGAATGGCTGATCGGGAACGGTTTTTACCCAAAATATTTTGCTGGCTTCGTCAGCTTGCGGGGGCAAAGGTGGCTCGGGAGGGGTGTCCGGTGGGCTATCAGGAGGGAGTATTTCATCCCTGACCCGGCAGGCGGGCGCTAGGGATAAGCCGGCAAGCAGCACTTGCATAAAATCTCGTCTTTTCATATTAAAAACCTCTTTGAATTGCTCAAATATATAATATATAACTTTATTGGTTATTTATCAATTTTTTTATGCATTTTAAAAAATTCGACTGTTTTTATGGAATTGATTGATTGCGACTGAGCAATTCTTCAATGTTCTACGAAGAAAGGTTGCGACGGCTGAAGAAAAAGATCGCCGCGGCAAATAATACCACGGTCAGACCGGCCAGTACCAGGGCGTGGTTCGGATCGAGCCCGTTGATCAGCACCGCCCGGCCGTTGTAATAATAAAAAGGGGAAAAGATGCGGTACGACCGCAGCCCTTCGATCATGGGAGCGTAGGCGTTGATCAGATAGGTGACCAGGGCGAAACCGCCGCTGACTCCCAGGCTTAATTTTCTCTTGCCGCTCAAGCAGCCGATAGCCAGGGACATGGACAGGAAGGTCAAACCCAGCAGCAGCAGGCTGAAAATCACCTGAGCCAGCCGCAGCCAGTCCACGGCCACGCCGAACAACCAAGTGCCAAAGGCCATGCTGCCCCAGAAGGCCAGGGCCAGGAACAGGAGCGCCGCGGCATCGGCCGCGAACTTTGCCAGGACCAGCCGCCAGCGCGGCAGCGGCTGGGACAGCAGCAGGTCGAGCGTGCCCCGCTCCTCCTCGCCGGCCGTGGCATCGCCGCCCTTGCCGATGGCAATAACGATGAACAGCAGCGGCGCCAGGATGGAAAACGGCTGCAGGTTCAGGAAGCCCTCCGGAGTGGCCATGAAATTGTTCTTGCCGACCAGGTTCTTGATAAAAGGCGGCAGGCTATCCAGGACTTTCAGCACCTCTGAAGCGCGGCTGATAAAAGGATAAAAATAAAGCAAGAACAGCGAAATAAAGGCCAGGCCGCACGCCCAGCCCAGGAGTGCCCAACGCTGGTCGCGCAGGGTTTTGCGGAACAGCTCAGCAAACATTGCCGTTCTCCCCGTAGTAGGCCAGGAATACATCATCCAACCCGGGTTCCTGGCTGCTGAAATCGTTAATGCTGAACCGCGCCGCCACCTTCAGCAGCGGGTCCATCTCCCCTTTCATGCGCCCTTTGAGCGAACGCCGGTCCTGGGCGGTGATCTCCAGGCCGGCCACGGCGGCGAAAGCACGGGCGTCGAAGTCCTCGCCGAAGCGGATCTCCACGCTGCGCAGCGACCTGGTCTTCAGATCGGCAACATCCTCCAGGGCCGCCAGCCTGCCGCTGCGGATGATGGCCACGCGGTCACAGATCCGCGCCACCTCCGGCAGGTTGTGCGAGGAAAAAAATATGGTCTGCCCAGCCGCCTTAGCTTCGGCGACCAGGTGGAAAAATTCGTGGCGGACGAGCGGATCCAGCCCGCTGGTCGGCTCGTCCAGGATGAGCAGGTCGGGCCGGTGCATGAAGGCCTGGATCAGGCCTAGCTTGCGCTTGTTGCCCAGGGAGAGGGAAGCGATGGGCTGGGAAAGCTGGCAGCCCAGGCGGGCGGCAAGGTCTTCCACGTAGGACCAGTCGATGTTGCCGCGCAGGCCGGCGAAAAAGCGCAGCAGGCTGTCGCAGGTCAGGTCCTCGTACAGGTTCAATTCACCCGGCAAAAAACCGACGCGGCGGCGGATCTCCAGGCTGCGCTTGCGCACATCGAGGCCGAAGATCTCTGCCTTGCCTGCATCGGCGCGGATGAGGTCCAGCAGGATGCGGATGGTAGTGGTCTTGCCGGCCCCGTTCGGCCCCAGATAACCAAGGACTTCTCCGGCATAAACCTCAAGACTGACATCGGCTATGCCGACCCTGCTCCCGTAGTTCTTTGACAAACGCACGGTCCGGATCACAATATTTTTCAATGGCTCATCCTTGATTCTGGCTCATAATAACAATCGACCGGAGTAATGTCAAAAGCAATTTTCCCTGTTCCCAATTTGGAAGACCAAATATCATCATAATAAAAACTGAACGACTTGAAACCTGCGGGGGGTGGTGCTCCCCTGCCGCGGCTTGACATGGCGGCCGGGTTTGATTATAAAGACTGCAATATGCCGACGGAGAAAGCATCTCCCCCGAAATTTTCAAAATTACTCAAAGCGATCATTCTGCTTCTGCTTAGCGGATCAATTGCGCAGCAACAGTTGTTCCCGGCAGCCGCCGCAGAACTGAAAACAGAGTACGAGCGCTGGGTCCAGCGCACCTGGACCACGGAAAACGGCCTGCCACAGAATACGATCTATGCCCTGGCCCAAACCAATGACGGCTATCTCTGGATCGGCAGCGAAGGCGGACTGGCCCGCTTCGACGGTTTCCATTTTACTGTTTTCAACCGGAGCAACACGCGGGCCATCATGAAAAATTCAATTACATCGCTATACCCTGATCGCGACGGCTCGCTCTGGATCGGCACGTTCGGCGGCGGCCTGCTGCATTTTCGGGATGGGCGATTCAGCAGGATCGAGGGCCTGGGGAGCGATTCCATCTGGTCGATCCGCCAGGACGGTGCGGGGAACCTTTGGGTTGTGACGATCGATAACGGCATGTACTTCCTGGAAAAAGGCAAATTCCCTGACCTGGTCATCGTCGACGGCATTGCCGAAAACCGCATCACCGCCAGCAGCGGCGAGGGGAGCGACAACATCTGGATCGGGACCCGCGACGGTCTTGTATCCATCAAAAAAGGCAAGAAAAAACTTTACACTTCCCGCAACGGCCTGGCCGGTGATTACGTGTATTGCCTTTTTGAAGACAGCCGCAAAAACCTTTGGGTTGGGACAACCACGGGCCTCAGTTGCATCGATAAAAACGGGATCAGGAATTTTTTCAAAGCGGACGGCCTGGCCGACAACCTGGTCCGCTCCATCGGCGAGGACATGCTGGGCCGGCTTTGGGTCGGCACCGAAAAAGGCGTCACAATCATGGAGCAGGACGACGCGGTCGTTTGTGCTATCCCGCAAAACCTGGCGGGCGATGCGGTCATGGCCATTTGCCGCGACCGGGAGGGAGACATGTGGGTCGGCACTTCGGCCGGCGGCCTGAACTTTCTGAAAATGAACGAAGTTCGAGTTTTTTCAACGGAGGACGGACTGTCAGCCCCCCATATCCAGTCGATCTGTGAAGACGGCCGGGGGCGGCTTTGGGTTGGAACCCACGACCGCGGTTTGAACCTTTTTTCGGGAGGACAATGGCGATCCCTTTCCCGGGGCGACGGGTTGCCAAACGACGCCATCACTTCCCTTCTGGCCGACCGCCAGGACCGGTTGTGGATCGGCACCCGGGATGCGGGGCTGCAATGCCTGGACCAGGAAAGACTAACTTCTTTCCTCCCAAAAGGGGGCCGGGCCGGTGATGCGATTTTATCACTTTTCATTGACCGGGATGACAATCTCTGGATCGGCAGCGACGGGGGCGGACTGAACCGCTTCCGCGACGGCAACTGGCAGCACCACGGTCTGGCCGGGGGTCTGAAAAGCGAAGCGATCATTGCGATCAACCAGGACCGCCAGGGAAACATTTGGGCGGGAAGCTCCCACGCCGGCCTGCATGTTTTGCGCAAGGGGGCCTGGCGCCAATACACCACCGCCGACGGCCTGGCCGGAGACACAGTTTATTCCGTTCATATCGATGAAACCAACATTATCTGGCTGGGCACGAATGGGGGCTTGAGCCTGCTGCGCAATGAAAAATTCACGAATTTCCGGGAAATACCGGGGCCTTTGAACGGCACCATCCTGCAAATACTAGAGGATGATTCCGGCACTCTGTGGATGAGTTCACCGAGAGGGATTTTTCGCGTCAGGAAATCCGCATTGGCAGGGTCCGCAGCGTCGGCGGGAGAATTGATTCACTGCCGCATGTTCACGGAAATGGCCGGCCTGAAAAGTACTGCCTGCGCGGGAGGTTTCCAGCCGGCCGGGTGTAAGAGCCGCGACGGGCGGTTATGGTTCCCGACCCAGAAGGGCCTAGTCATGATCGATCCAAAAACCCTGGAATCCCAGCCGCGGCCGCCGGCCGTCTGCATCGAAACAGTCCGGGCCAACACCCTGCCCATCGGTACGCCTGGCACGGGCCTGTTTCCAGCCGGTACGGATCGATTCGATTTCATTTACACGGCCATCCATTTCAGCGACCCGCAGCAAATCGAATTCTCCACCCGCCTGGAGGGTTTGGAAAAAAAATGGAGCCGGCCGGAAAAGCAGCGCAGCAGAAATTTTGCCGGACTGGCGCCGGGACGCTATCTTTTCCGGGTCAAAGCCCGCGGCCAGGCCGGCATCTGGAACGAAAGCGGAGACAGGTTTTCTTTCACGATCAGGCCATACTTCCATCAGACCATCTGGTTTTATATCCTGATCCTGGCTGGAATCGCCGCGCTGGCAGCCGGACTGTTTTTTTTCCGGCAGCGAAAGGCACTAAGGCAAAAGCTGGATAAATACAAGCTTTCCACTTTAAGCGCCGATAAAAAACAGGAAATCCTGCTGCATCTCAAAAAGACCATGGAAAAAGACAAGATCTATCTCGATCCGGACCTGACTTTGACGAAACTGGCAGAAAGCACGGCCATCCCGGCCAAACACCTGTCGCAGATCATCAACGAACAATACAAGTTGAATTTCAACGATTTCATCAACCGTTACCGTGTTGATGAGGCCAAACGCAAACTGCTCGATCCGGCGGCCAAGGATTTCAAATTGCTGCGCATTGCCTTCGAGGCAGGCTTCAACTCCAAGTCGGTATTCAATATCGCCTTCAAGAAAAACACCGGCGTCAGCCCCTCGGAATTCCGCCGGCTGCTGAACGGCGACTGAGCCAGGGCCTGAGAACGCTTCCCAGCCGATTTATTTCAACAAAAGTGTCCTGATTCACGATTCCGGACCAGATCACCCTGCCTTCAACACATAATGGTTGCGGAACATCAACAAGGAGGTGAACCATGTTTGACATGTTTCTTCCCGGAAAAGAGATCCGTAAGACCCATGTGCGCAAGGGATTGACTTTTTCCCTTTCCCTGCTCCTCCATGCCCTGCTGATCGTTGCCATCATCGTGGTGCCGCTGCTGCGCGCCGAGGCCCAACTGCCCGAATTCAAATTCATCGATGTCCTGATCGCGCCGCCGGTCCTGCCCGGCGTACCGCCAGGCCCGGGACGCGGCAGAAAAACTCCGACCGGTCCTATTGATACCACAAAAGGACTGAAAAACCCTCCCCCCACGAACAAACCGCGAGGATTCATAGCCCCGGTCGAGATACCGACCGAGATCATTGATGAAAACCCGTCTGATTTCATCTTCGAGGAACCTAGCGGACCCGGAGTCGAAGGAGGAGCCGGCGATGGAAAAACGCCATGGATCGTCGGCAAGGATATCCTGCCCGAAGAAGTGAATCCGTTGGAAAAAGCAATCACAACCATCCGGCCGCCGCGTCTGATCAAGAGGGTGAATCCCGTCTATTCCCAGATAGCGATCTCAGCCCATGTTTCGGGTTCGGTGGTGATCGAGGCGGTCACCGACATCTACGGCCGCGTGCGCGAGGCCAGGATCATCCGCGGCCATGCCTTGCTCAGCGCCTCGGCACTGGAAGCAGTCAGGGAGTGGATCTACGAGCCCTACCTGATCAACGGCATCCCCAGGCCGGTGAGCTTCACCGTCACCGTCACCTTCACCCTGGAGAAGCGCTGAAGCGGAGACCGCAGCCTCCTGCGACGGGCCTTGGCCCCCGCAGGGGGCTCAGCGCGCGAAGCGGTCGATGATCCGCTGCAGGAGATCGCCGTATTTGACGATCAGGCCGGCAAAGACCACCGAGACCATGGACATCAGCTTGATCAGGATGTTGAGCGAAGGGCCCGAGGTGTCCTTGAAGGGGTCGCCCACTGTATCGCCGATGACCGCGGCGCCGTGGTTGGGGTTGCGGCTGCCGTCGGGCAGTTTTTTGCCGCCCAGGTTGCCTTCCTCAATGTATTTCTTGGCGTTGTCCCAGGTGCCGCCGGCGTTGTTCAGGAACACGGCAACAACAAAGCCTGTGGTCAGGCCGCCGGCCAGCAGGCCGATCACGCCGGCCACGCCGAACACCAGCCCCATAGCCACGGGGACGAATATGGCGGTCAGGGAAGGGACGATCATTTCACGCTGCGCTGCCCGAGTGCTGATCTCGACGCAACTGGCATAATCGGGCTCGGTCTTGCCTTCCATGATGCCAGCAATTTCGCGAAATTGGCGGCGCACCTCTTCAACCATCTTGCCGGCGGCGCGGCCAACCGACTTCATGGTCATGGCGCAGAAGATAAACACCATCATGGCGCCGATAAAAAGCCCGGCCAGCATCTTGGGATTGAAGATGGTCAGGTTGTAATAATTGATCCAGTCGCCAATGTAGGTATTTTCGATGGCCTTTTGCACACCACTGACGGTAATGAACTTCTCTCCCATGTGCAGGAAGCCGATCTTGATCTCCTCGATGTAGGCAGCCAGCAGGGCCATGGCCGTCAGGGCCGCCGAGCCGATGGCAAAACCCTTGCCGGTGGCGGCGGTGGTGTTGCCCAGGGCATCGAGGGCGTCGGTGCGCCGGCGTACTTCCGGGTCCTGGTGGGTCATCTCGGCATTGCCGCCGGCGTTGTCGGCGATGGGGCCGTAGGCGTCGGTGGCTAAGGTGATGCCCAGGGTGGAGAGCATGCCCACCGAGGCGAAGCTGATGCCGTAGAGGCCGAGGTTGATAGCGTTGGGGTCAAGGCTGAAGCCGCCGCTGAGCGCGTAACTGACGATGATGGCCAGGCCGATGACCAGCACCGGCAGTCCGGTGGACTGCATGCCGGTGGAAATGCCGGCGATGATGACCGTGGCCGGGCCGGTTTGCGATTGCTCAGCCACATACTGGGTCGGTTTGTAGTCCTGCGACGTGTAGTATTCGGTGATCTTGCCGATGACCCAGCCGGCGATCAGGCCGGTAATTACCGAAAGGAAGATGCCCAGGTGACGGCCCTGGAATGAATCCTTGAACAGCACCAGGATAAAAAAAGATGCGATCAGGGTCAGCAAGGTGCTGGCGTTGATGCCGCGGGCCAGCGCCCGCAGCAAAACTTTCTGGCTGGCTTTTTCACCAGAGCGCACCATGAAGACGCCGAGGATCGAAAAGATCACGCCGATGCCGGCAATGACCATGGGGGCCAGGACACCGCCCAGGCCATAGCCTGCGGCCACGCCCAGGACCGCCGTGGCCAGGATGGAGCCGGCGTAGGATTCGTAAAGGTCGGCGCCCATGCCGGCCACGTCACCGACGTTGTCGCCGACGTTATCGGCGATGGTAGCCGGGTTGCGCGGGTCGTCCTCGGGGATGCCGGCTTCCACTTTGCCAACCAGATCGGCACCAACGTCGGCCGATTTCGTGAAGATGCCGCCGCCGACTCGGGCGAACAGGGCCTGGGTGGAAGCACCCATGCCGAAGGTCAGCATGGTGGTGGTGATGATGGCCAGTTGGCTGGGACCTTCGGGAATGAAATAGCGCAGGATTACGAACCACAGGGAAATATCAAGCAGGGCCAGGCCGACCACCACCAGCCCCATGACGGCGCCGGAGCGGAAGGCGATCTGCAGTCCCCGGTTCAATGAATGTTTGGCCCCGGCCGTGGTGCGATTGGAAGCGAACGTAGCCGTGCGCATGCCCAGGAAACCGGCCAGCCCGGAGAAGAAACCGCCGGTGATGAAGGCGAACGGCACCCAGGGGTTCTGCATATGCAGCACGAAGGCCATGAAGGAAAAGAGGATGAAAATCAGGAGGAAGACGAAAGCCACGACCCGGTATTGGCTCTTGAGGTAGACCATGGCCCCTTTCTGCACGTAGCCGGCGATGCGCTGCATGTCGGCAGTGCCCGGGTCCTGTTTTTTCATGAAACGGTAGAAATAGTATGCGAAGACAAGCGCCATGATCGAGCCCAGCGGTGCCAGGATAAACAGATTCGACAAACTCATAGTTTTCTCCTCAAAAAAATATGCTTTTTAATAAATATCGGAATGAAGATACTTTATAATAAATTCCCTCTGAAAAGTCAAGACTTTAGGCGCTGGCGACCGCCACTTAAGGACAAACACTCCCGGAAAACATAACTTTTCACGTAAATTGAGCGAAAAAATCCGGAAAATCGCGTTCCAGCCAGGAAAAATACGCCCGCGCCGCTCGTTCCCCTTCCTGCCACCAGTCACTGGCCAGGCCGTTTTTTTTCAAGGCGCTGAAAACCTGGCGCTCGTCAACGCTCAGGAATGAGGGCAAGCGCCAGGCAAAAGCGCTTCCGGCCAGAGGGAAAAAATGATGCAGCTGGATATGGACGCGGAATTTTTTGCGCATGGCACTTATGAATTCGAGCAGTTCGCGCCGCTCGCCAGCGGTTTCACCGGGCAAAGCGATGATGAAATCGAGGTTGACCGCGAACCCGGCGGCGTTGGCCGCGGCCACGGCTGAGACGATTTGGGCTGACGTGTGGCCGCGGCCGATCGAGTCCAGGCGCGCGTTTACAGCGCTCTGGGCCCCGAAAGTCAAGCGGCGGTTGGCTACATAACGGCGCAAAAGCCCAAGGCCTTCAGTACTCACCGTATCGGGACGGATCTCGGAAGGGAAAATGCCGAATTCAATGAATTTGAAACCGGCCAGGCGGCAAAGTTCCAGCAGTTGTTCGATGCGGCCGAGTTCCGGTCGCTGCCGCCGGCAGGCAGCGAATTCCAGGGCCGAAGGCGCGATAAAACCGGCGCGCGAAAAACCGCGCCGGCGCAATTCTTCCAGATATGAACCGATGGAGTCCTGACCGCGGTAACGTGGCCTGCTTCCCCCGGTCTGGCAGTAGCCACAGCTCCAGAAACAGCCGCGGGAGATTTCCAGTGGCGGCACGGTTTTAAAATATCGCGATGCCGGGATATACCGTTCCCATGACAGATCGCCAGCGGGGCTGGCGTCCGGGGCATTTGTGGGCGCTTCGTAAAAGAGCGGATCACCCATGGCCGTGATTTTTTCCCCCAGCAGATCGTGGGCGAACCGCAAGAAAGAATCCTCACCGGCGCCGCTGAACAGGATATCAAAGCCGCAGGCGCGGGCCAACTCTCGATCGCCGCTGACGTGCGGCCCCCCGGCCGCGAGCCTGGGAGC